>CAYYUT010000101.1:0-8930 GCA_964474935.1 uncultured Spirochaetales bacterium | reverse complement strand
CAGCGGAGCGCCTTCCCGATCAGGTACTGGCCCCCGATGATGTAGATCACGATCGAGATGCTCATGGCCAGCACGCAGATCGTGACCCCCGCCGAATCGATGTAGGTGCCGCGGAAGTAGGCCACGAAGAGTGACAACACCACCGACGTGAGCACGCCCAGGAAGAGCAGAGGCACGGTCAGGCTCAGGGTCGGCCCCACCCCCTCGCGCAGACGCTGGACGATCGGCACGTCGTCGATGTCGCTGCGGCCGAACTGGAAGGTGAGCATGCTGCGGAAGTGGTCGACGAAGAGGGTGTCGGCGGGGCTCCCGGGGTTCCAGAACAGCGGCTTGTCGTAGCCATGGTTCTCGATCCACTGCGCCACGGCCTCGGGGGGCGCCTTGTCGCCGAGCGCGCTCTTGGCGACGTCCTCGGGCTCGGCGTAGGCGAAGAAGAGCAGGAACAGGAAGAGGAGCACGCCGAGGATCACCACGACCCCATACAGGCTGCGTCGCGCGACGTAGGCGAGCACTACTGACGCTCCCGCAGGTAGGTGGCCACCCCCGGAGCGAGCAGGGCCAGCAGCACGATTCCGGCCGCCCAGGCCGGCCAGAGCACCGGCTCGTTTCGCGCCTCGCGCACCTCGGCACGCAGGCTCGGCTCGACGTCGCGGTACTTGAGCATGAAGAACGACATGCCGAGCGGCTTCAGGTTCCGCATCCAGGGTTGGTAGAGCGCATAGGCCTCGCGGTGGAAGAGCTCGATCCAGGGCCGGTCCCGTTCGACGATCTGGCGCATCTCGCCGATCAGCGCCAGCCGGCGGGCGTCGTTCGGGCGCGCACGCATCGCGAGGAAGAGCTCGTCGTAGCGCGGATTCGAGTAGTTGGCCGTGTTGGGTCCGCCGCTCGCCGTCTGGCCGTTGGGCCCCCAGAGCAGGAAGAGGAAGTTCTCCGGATCGGGATAGTCCGCCACCCAGCCCCACAGGAAGATCTGGTAGGCGCCGTTGCGGACCTTCTCGCGAAACTGGTTGTAGTTCGTGGCCGCGATCTCGACGTCGAGGCCGAGCCGCCCCCATGCGTTGGTGAAGAACTCGTAGCGGAGCCGACCCGCCGCCGAGGTGTCGCCGGTGTCGAAGGTGAGTCGGAGGGGCCGGCCCGTCTAGGGATCGATCCCGCCCGCGTACCCGGCCTCGGCGAGGAGCTCGCGCGCCCGCTCCTCGTCGACCGATCGGAACGGATTCCGGTAACCGTCGTCGTGACCGAAGATGCCGGGAGGGAGCGGCGACTGGGCCGGGATCCCGCGACCGTTGGTGAAGATCCGGGTGAACTCCTCGGCGTCGACCACCAGGCTCATGGCCTGGCGCAGCTTGCGCCCGCGCTCGGCGGCCTCTTCGCCCACCGTCGGGTCGAGCATGTTGAAGCCCAGGTAGTAGACGTCCGGGGACACCGACTTCTCGAGCTGCATGCCCATCTCGCGCATCTCGGCCGAGAGGTCGTCGTTCTGGATCACGGTGTCGAAGCTCTCTTCGACCACGCCCGATGCGTCGTAGTAACCCTGCAGGAACTTGGTGAAGGCCGGGATGCGCTCCTTCTCGATGCGGAGCTCGATCCGCTCGATGAAGGGGAGCGGCCGACCGACGTAGGCGGGATCGAGGTGACCGCGCGCGCGATCGCCCGGCGCCCCATCGCTCGGATAGATGGCCGCCGGCGCCTGCCACTCGGGATGCCGGACCCCGTACCAGTCGGGGTCGGCCTCGAGCGCGATCCGGCTGCGCTTGTTGTACTCGACCAGGCGGTAGGGCCCCGCGCCCACCGGGTGCTCGCTGAAGCTCTCGCGGCCCTCCTCGCCGTCGTAGTACTCGATCGCCTCCCAGGGGACCGGTGTCGTGAACTCGGTGGCGAACCAGTAGCGGATCTGGGGATAGGGCTCGGCGAGATGGACGTCGAGCGTCAGGGGGTCGGGCATCACGAGACCTCGCACCCCACCGGCCTCGGCGTACTGACGATCGATGCGGAGCGCCGCGAACTCGGGCGAGGCCGCGCGTCGCGCCTCGAGCGAATCCCGGAACTCGGCCATCCCGTCGAAGCGCAGGAAGTTCGGGAACACCGGGCTGTTCACGTCGGGGTCGGCGATGCGCATCAGCTCGAACGCGACGTCGGCGGCCACCACGGCACGGGTGCGAAGTCCTTCGCCCCCGAGTTCGAAGCACGGATCCCGGTGGAAGCGGAGATCGGGCCGCAGCCGGAAGCGATAGCGGACCCGGCCGTCCGCCTGGGGCTCGGGCTCGGGCACCTCGCGCGCGATTCCCGGGATCAGCCGGTACGGCCGCGCCAGGAAGTGGTACTCGAGCAGGGTCTCGTAGACCGGACCGGTGATCTCGTGGTCGACGACCGAGTAGGCGACGGCAGGGTCGAGGGTCTTCGGGGGCTGACTGAAGGCCGCGTAGTAGATCTTGCGACCCGCATCGGCCGGCGGATACGGGTCGTTGGTACAGCTCACTGGCGCGAGCAGGCCCACGAGCAGCGGGAGCAGCCATCGCGCCCTCACGACGCGCGCGGGCCTCTGGCGGGGGGCTGGGGTCGGGCCGCGGCGCGCCCCGCTCCGCCCGGCCGTTGCACACGGCCCGGCAGGTCGAGACGGAACGTCGCCTCCGGTACCTCGGGATTCAGCTCCACCCGTCGCAGGTTCACCTCGAAGCGCGTGTCGAGCGGTGGGAAGTCGACGTCGAGCTGGTGCGCGAGGAGATGCTCGCCCACCAGGGCGTAGCGGTCGTAGCGTGCCTGCCACTGGATCCGGCCGCGCGGATCCCGTTGCTCGATGCTCCGGAGCCGATCCTCCTCGTCGACCTCCACGCGGCGCACCACACGCCCGGTCCGGTCGCCCCATTCCAGGCGAAGCCCGCCGCCCGGGAGCGCATGGGCGCCGACCAGCTCGCCCCACGCCTGCGGCGGAGGCAGACCGATCACCAGATGGACGGCCTCGCTCACCGTCAGGGGAACCCCGACCAGACGCCAGAGCAGCGACGCGTGCACCCTCCCCTGCTCGCGCTGGCCTTCGTCGAGATCGAGATACTCGAAGCGCCGGCCGTCGCTCACGAGCACGGCCGCGGTCGCCATGAATCCGTCGATCTCGAAGCGGAGCCGCGCCGGCCGTTCGAGCACCAGGAAACCGTTCAGGCCCGGAAGGGGCACGGGCAGATCGGTGGCCGTGTTGCGGCGGCGCATTCGGGCCGTACCGCGGATCGCGCGGCGCTCGTGCGCGAGCGTCTCGATCCGGGACAGGACGGCCCGCGGTCGCGCGGCATCGAGTGACACCTCGACCGGCTCGCCCGGCGGCTGCAGGGTGCGGCATCCGGCGAGCAGGCCCACGGCGAGGATCGCCAGGATGCGGCTCACCGCGCCTCGAGCTCGAGCCGGAGGCGCTCGTACTTGAGTTGGAGGTCGGGTTGCTCGCTGGCGCGCGGGTCGCGGCCGATCGCGTCGCGATAGCGCTCGAGCGCGCGCTGCTTCTGATCGAGGAGCAGATAGACGTCGCCGATGTGCTCCGAGATGACGGGATCGCCTCCGGTGAGCTGCTCGGCCCGCTCGAGCTGGCGGAGTGCGTCGTGCAGCATCGCATGGCCCCGATCGACCTCGCCGGCGTCGATCAGGGGAAGCGCCCGCATGTAGTAGACCCAGCCCAGGCTGTCGGTGATGTACCCGTCGTCCGGGCGGAGGGCGAGCGCACGATGGATCATCTGCTCGGCCTCGTCGAGGCGTTCGCCGCGCTCGGCCCAGGTGTAACCGATGTAGTTGAGGACGCTCGGGTTGTTCGGGTTCTTCTCGAGAGCCCGTTGCATGTACTGGAGCGCCTCGTCGAGCCGTCGCGCTTCGCCGTAGACCAGGCCGATCGTATAGAGCAGCTCGTCGTCGTCGGGACGCTCGGCCAGCCGGGCCTCGAGGCGCGCCACGGCCCCCTCGAGATCGCCACTCCGGGCCTGGAGCTGCGCGGCATAGAGCTCGAGCTGCCGGTTCGGCGTGGTCCGCAGCGCCTCGCGCGCATATCCGATCGCGGCCTCGAGGTCGCCCCGACGCTCGGCGATCCCCGCGAGCTGGAGCTGGGCGTCCGAGAAACGCGCATGGTGCGGTGGGATGCCCGAGAGGACCTGCACCGCGCGCTCGTCTGCGCCCAGCCGGTTGTGGATCACCCCGAGGAAGTAGGCGATCTCGTACTCCTCCGGGTTGGTGGCCAGCGCCCGTTCGAAGCGCGCCGCGGCCGACTGCGTGGCACCGGCATCGAACTCGAGCAGGGCCAGCCGGATCACCGAGCGGATGTCCTCGGGGTGGTAGCGGAGCACCTCCTCGAGGGCCTCGCGGGCGCCGCGGGGATCGTTCTGCGCGATCAGGGCGTCGGCGAGCCCGACCAGGCTCCCGTGGTGATGCGGGTAGGCGGCGAGCGTCTCGCGGTAGACGCCGATCTCGGCGGCACGATCGCCGCGCTCCCGATGCAGTCGGGCGAGCGCCGAGAAGAACGAGAGATTCTCGGGATCGAAGGCCAATCCGCGGCGCAGCGCGGCCTCGGCGTCGGCCGGCCGGTCGAGTTGCTCGTAGGCCCGAGAGAGCGCGAAGTAGCCGCGCAGGCCCGAGGGCTCGCGCTCGATCATCCAACGCGCGAGATCGAGCGCCTCCATGCCCCGGTCCGATTCGAGGTACATGCTGTAGAGGAGGAGCGACGCGTCGAGACCGATCGGATCGCCCGCGTCGTCGCGCAGCACCTCCTCGGCCCGCGCCGCGTCCTTGCGCATGCGGTAGAGCTTGCCGAGGAAGAGCCGGGCGTCCGGGTCGCCTGGGCCGAGATCGTAGGCCCGCTCGGCCTTGTCGAGCGCCTCCTCGAAGCGCCCCAACCGCCAGGCCAGATCGGCGTAGCGTCGGAAGAGATAGGGCGAGTCGGGGTCCTTCTCGATCGCCCTCGTGTAGGCGGCGAGCGCCTCCTCGAGCTTCCCGGCGAGCTCTTTCTCGCGCGCGACGAGGAAGTCGTAGCTCGCCGGAGCATCGGGGCGGACGATCGCCGACGCCGTCGGATCGCGGGCCGGCCGACCGGTGGCACAGCCCGCGAGGAACGCCAACCCGGCCAACGCCAGCAGCCGGACCCGGCGGGCCGCGAGCGGCAAGGGCCTTCGCATCCGGCCGGAGCCGTCCTCAGGCAGCCAGATAGCCATGTTCCTCGAGGAAGCGGACGAGCTGGTTCACCGACTCCTCGACGGACTGTGCGTTGGTGTCGATGACCAGGGCCGGCCGCTCGGGCTCCTCGTAGGGAGCGGAGATGCCCGTGAACTCGGGTATCTCTCCAGCGCGGGCCTTCTTGTAGAGCCCTTTCACGTCGCGCGACTCGCAGGTCTCGAGCGACGCCGCGACGTAGACCTCGAGGAAGTCGCCATCCCCCATGTTCGCGCGCACGGCGTCGCGATCGGCGCGATAGGGCGAGATGAACGAAGTCAGCACGATCGTTCCGGCATCGGTGAAGAGCTTCGCCACCTCACCGATGCGCCGGATGTTCTCGGTGCGGTCCTCGGGCGAGAACCCGAGATTCTTGTTCAGGCCGTGTCGGACGTTGTCGCCGTCGAGCACGTAGGCGAGTCGTCCCCGCCGCACGAGCTCGGCCTCGGCCGCCACCGCGATCGTGGACTTGCCGGATCCCGAGAGACCGGTCAGCCAGATCGTGGCCCCCTTCTGCCCGAGAAGCTTCTGTCGGTCGTCGCGGGATACGGATCCCGCGTGCCAGGTGATGTTGGTGCTCTTCTGCTCCGCCAAGGGACGCCTTTCCTTTCGTGTCCTGTCGACGGCGAAGGTTCGCCGTACCGCGTGGGATTTCCGGATTCATGGGGGCGGCCTCGTCGGCGCGACCGGGCCGACCAGGCGCCCCGAAGGTAGCCGCGGCGACCGGGCCCCGCCGGCCTCATGCCCTCACAGGCTGCTGCGCGGGCTGGGGACGACGGGCCTCGCGAAGCCTCTCGACCGCCTCGATCAACGCCCCCGACACCCAGTCGATCTCGGCCTCCGTGTTGAAGCGACCGATGCCGATCCGAAGCGATCCCCGCACCCGCTCCTCCGGGAGCCCGAGCGCCCGAAGCACGTGGCTCGGCTCGGGCTCGGCCGAGGAGCAGGCCGAGCCGGTCGAAAGCGCGACGTCGCGAAGCTCCACGATCAGTGCATCGGCAGCCACGCCGTCGAAGGCAAGGTTCAGATTGCCGGGAAGTCGCCGTTCGGGATGCCCATTGAGACGGACTCCGTCGAGGGCGTCGCCCAGCGCGTCGCCGAGTCGCTGGCGGAGCTGGCCGACCCGGGCGCCCTCGGCCTCGAGCTCCAGGTCTGCGAGCTCCGCGGCGCGCCCGAAGCCCACCACCAGCGGTACCGGGAGCGTCCCGGAGCGCAGGCTCCGCTCATGCCCTCCGCCGTACAGGAGGGGCTCGATGCGCTGGCGCGGCCGTCGGCGGCGCACGTAGAGGGCGCCGATGCCCTTGGGCCCGTAGAGCTTGTGGGCCGAGAACGAGGCGAGGTCGACCCCGAGCGAATCGACGTCGAAGGGGATCTTCCCCAGGGCCTGCGCCGCATCCGTGTGGAGGGGGATGCCGTGTACCCGGCAGATCTCCCCGATCGCGCCCAACGGCTGCAGCACTCCGATCTCGTTGTTGGCGAGCTTCACCGAGACCAGCGCCGTGCGCTCGTCGACCACCGCCTCCACGGCAGCCGGGTCGACCAGGCCCTGCGCGTCGACCGGAAGCCGCGTGACGCGGCTGCCTTCGCGCTCCAACGCCGACACGGGATCGAGCACGGCCCGATGCTCGGTCTCGACCGTCACGACGTGATCCCGACCCTTCGCCCGGGCGGCGCGAAGCACTCCGAGCAGCGCCAGATTGTTGCTCTCGGTGGCACCGCTGGTCCAGGTGATCTCTCGGGGATCGGCGCCGATGGCAGCAGCGAGCCTCTCGCGCGCCTGTTCGACCGCGGCCTCGGCCCGCCAGCCGAACACGTGGGAGTGACTCGCGGCGTTTCCGTAGTCGTCGGACCAGAATGGAGCCATGGCGTCGACGACGCTCGGATCGACCCGCGTCGTGGCGTGGTTGTCCAGATAGATCGGGAGGACGACGGACCTACGCGGCGAACGACTCGCCGCAGCCACAGGTGCTCTTGGCGTTGGGGTTCTGGATCTTGAACCCGGTCTCCTGGAGGGTGTCGACGAAGTCGAGCGTGGTGCCCACGAGATAGAGGGCCGACTTCTCGTCGACCAGCACGTGCACTCCGCTGCTCGAGATGCGGGTGTCGGTGTCGCGCTCCTGGTCGTCGAAGCTCAACTGGTACTGCAGGCCCGAGCAGCCCCCGCCGATCACCTTCATGCGCAGGGCATGCGTGGCGAGCTTGTCTTCCTTGTCGAGCAGGCCCTTGATCCGGGACGCTGCGGCTTCGGTGACGTCGATGAGCGCCATGTACCCGTTCCTCCAGTGATTTCAGGGTAGGCACAGGCGCCGGGACGTCAACCCGGGGCTGGACCGAGGGGCCGCGAGAGCCACAGGAAGACCTCCCGGTTGCCCTTCGGGCCCGCCAGCCGGCTCTCGGCGCGCTCACCGGGCCGGTAGCCCAGGGCCCGTGCCGCGTCGGACACGGCGTCCACGGCCTGGCCGCGGAGGGCATCGTCGCGCACCACGCCCCCCTTCCCCACCTGTTCGCGTCCCACCTCGAACTGGGGCTTCACCATCACCAGGCAGTCGGCCTCCGGGGCGGCCTCCACGATCGAGGCCAGGAGCTGCCGGACGGAGATGAACGAGACGTCGACCGTCACCAGGCTGGGGGGCTCCGGGAACATGGCCGCCCGGAGGTCGCGTGCGTGGGTGCGCTCGAGCGTCGTGACCCGTGGGTCGGCGCGCAGGCGGGGGTGGAGCTGGCCGTAGCCCACGTCGACGGCGATCACGTGGCGGGCGCCATGGGCGAGCAGGCAGTCGGTGAAGCCCCCGGTCGACGCCCCCACGTCGAGGCAGACCCGGGTTCCCGGATCGATCCCCAGATCGGCGAGGGCGCCCTCGAGCTTCTCGCCACCGCGCGAGACGAAGCGCCGGGACCCACCGCGGAGCCGGAGGCGCGCGTCCGAACGCACCCGTGTGCCGGGCTTCTCGATCGGGGCGTCGTTCACCAGCACCCGGCCCGTTCGGATCAGGGCTTGGGCCTGCGTGCGCGATTCGGCCAGCCCCTCGGCGACCAGTCGCTCGTCGAGGCGAGCGCCGCTCAGTCCCGCGAGCCGCGCTGCAGGAGCTCGCGCACTGCCGTCGCGATGCCGGACGCGTCGAGGCCGAAGGCGGCTCGCTGCGCGTCGGGATTGCCGTGCTCCACCGTCTGGTCCGGGATGGCCAGGCGCCGTACCGCCACGCTCAGGTTCGCCTCGGCGAGCGTCTCGAGCACTGCGCTCCCGAAGCCCCCTGCGCCCGCCGCCTCTTCGACGGTGACCACCGCGCCGGTCCGCTCGGCGAGCGCCACGATGCGTCGCGTGTCGAGCGGCTTCATGAAGCGGGCGTTCAGGACGGCCACCCGGATCCCCTCGCCCGAAAGCTCCGACGCCGCCTCGAGCGCCGGGTGCGCCAGCGTCCCGGCGGCCACCACCAGCGCGTCCTCGCCGTCCCGGAGCAGCTCCGATTCGCCGATCGGGATGGTCTTCACATCGGGGTCGAGGGGCACTCCGAACCCGGCGCCCCGCGGATAGCGCACCGCGGCCGGGCCGGGATGCTCGATGGCGGTGCGGAGCATGTGACGCAGCTCGTTCTCGTCCTTGGGCGCCATCACCACCATGTTGGGCAGGCTCCGGAGGTAGCCGACGTCGTAGAGACCCTGATGGGTGGCGCCGTCGGCGCCGCCCAGGCCGGCCCGGTCCAGCGCGAAGGTCACGTCCAGGTTCTGGACGCAGACGTCGTGGACCACCTGGTCGT
>CAYYUT010000100.1:0-8933 GCA_964474935.1 uncultured Spirochaetales bacterium | reverse complement strand
TGTGCCCTGAGGATTGCGGCTACTGCTCCCAGGCACGCGGCTCCGACTCGGGCATCCGCAAGTACCCGCTCAAGAGCGACGACGAGATCCTCCGCGAGGCCGAATCGGCCGCCGCCGCCGGCGCCTCGCGCTATTGCATGGTGCTCTCGGGCCGCGGCCCCACGCTCGAGCGCACGCGCAAGCTCGCGTCGCTCGTGCGTCAGGTGAAGGAGCGCTTCCCGATCGAGGTGTGCGTGTCGTGCGGACTGCTCGAAGAGGAGCACGCCCGCATCCTGGCCGAGGCCGGACTCGACCGCCTGAACCACAACCTCAATACGAGCGAGTCCCACTACGGCGAGATCTGCAGCACCCACACCTACGCCGATCGGGTGCGGACCCTCGAGGCCGCGCGCAAGTCGGGCATCGAGCCCTGCAGCGGTCTGATCCTCGGCATGGGCGAGGGCACGGACGACGTCATCGAGGTGGCCTTCCGGCTGCGCGAGCTCGAGGTGCCGTCGATCCCGGTGAACTTCCTGATCCCGATCCCGGGCAACCGGGTGCTCTCGGACGGCTCGCTCTCGCCCGAGCGCTGTCTGCGGGCACTCGCGCTGATGCGGCTGGTGAATCCGAGGGCCGAGATCCGCGCCGCTGGCGGACGCGAGGGCCATCTGCGGGCTCTCGGCCCCCTGGTCCTCTGGCCCGCCAACTCGCTCTTCGTCGAGGGCTATCTCACGACGCGCGGCGACACGGTCAACGACACCTACCAGATGATCCGCGACGCCGGCTTCGAGGTGGAGGGCAACGCGCTCTCCAAGGCGGAAGGCGGCGCACAGGGGTTCCGGCTCGAAGGCGACGCCGACATCCTGAAGCCCGAGATCCGGCGGCCCGCGGAGCCGGCGTGAGCGTCGAGGCGGTGGCCTCGGAGCGGCTCGCCGCGCTCCGCGCGCGCGGCACGCACCGCCGCATGCGTCGGCTCGAAGGCGTCCAGGCGCCCCGCATGCGCGTCGACGGACAGGAGGTCCTGAACTTCGCCGGGAGCAACGTCCTCGATCTCGCCGGCCATCCCGAGGTGGCCGAGGCGGCGGGCCGCGCCGCCCGCGAGTGGGGCTGCGCGGCGGGGGGCTCGCGCCTGATCACCGGCAATCTCGGACTCCACGAGACACTCGAGCAGGAGCTGGCCGACTTCTTCCACCGCGAGGCCTCGTTGGCCTTCGCCACCGGCTACATGGCGAACGTGGGGGTGATCCCGGCGCTCGCCGGCCCCGGGGACCTGATCGTCTCGGACGCTCTCTCCCACGCCTCGATCATCGACGGCTGTCGCCTCTCGCGCGCCGAGGTCCGCGTCTTCGCCCACAGCGATGCCGACGCCCTCGACCGCCTGCTTCGCAACACCGTGGCGAGCCACGCACGGGTGCTGGTGGTGCTCGACGGGGTCTACAGCATGGACGGCGACGTGGCGCCGCTCCCGGCCCTTCTCGAAGCGGCGAAGCGTCATGGGGCGATGGTGCTGCTCGACGATGCGCACGGCACCGCAACGCTCGGGAAGCGCGGCCGCGGCACCGCCGAGCTCTTCGGGGTGGAGGACGAGGTCGACGTGCTCGTCGGAACGCTCGGGAAGTCGCTCGGCTCGTTCGGTGCCTTCGTCGCCGGCAGCCGCGCCCTGCGCGAGCTGCTCGTGAACACGGCGCGGAGCTTCATCTTCTCGTGCGCGCTCGCGCCTCCCCAGCTCGCCGCTGCGCGCGCCGCCCTCGAGCTCGTGATCCGCGAGCCCTGGCGCCGCGAGGCCCTCGCCGCGCGCGCCGAACGTCTGCGCCAGCGGCTCGGCGGCCACGGCATCGCGACGGCGCCGAGCACCACCCACATCGTTCCGGTGGTGGTCGGCGAGAACACCCGCACCATGCAGGTGTGCGAGCGACTCCTCGAACGCGGCTTCTATGCCCAGGGCATCCGACACCCCTCGGTGCCCGAAGGCACGGCGCGTCTGCGCATCACGCCGATGGCGACCCACGAGCCCTCCGAGATCGACGCCCTCGCCGCCGCGATCGCCGAGGAGCTCGCGCGCCCCGGTCCGGACGCATGAGCTCTCCGCCCGGCTTCTTCGTCACCGGAACCGATACCGGCGTGGGCAAGACCGTGGCCGCCTGCACGCTGGTGCGCGCGCTCCGCGCCGCGGGACACCGCGTCGGCGTGATGAAGCCGATCGAGACCGGCGTCGAGGCGACCGGGCCCCTCGACGCGATGGCCCTGCGCGAGGCCGCCGCCGTCGACGATCCGCTCGACCGGATCTGCCCGCAGCAGTTCGCACTGCCCGCCGCGCCGACGGTCGCCGCCGAGGACGAAGGACGCTCCGTCGATCTCGGCCGCGTCCGGGCCGCCTTCGCCGAGCTCCGCGAACGCCATCCCGTGATGGTGGTCGAGGGCGCCGGAGGCCTGCTGGTGCCGGCCGCCGCCGGCTGCTCGATGGCCGATCTCGCGGGCGAGTTCGGGCTCCCGCTGGTGCTGGTGGCGCGCGGCGCCCTCGGGACGATCAGTCACACCCTGCTCACGCTCGAGGCGCTCGCCGCCCGGGCACTGCCCGTCGCCGGAGTGATCCTGTCGCATCCCGGCGGTCCGCTCTCCCGGGCCGACTCGCTCAACCTCGACCACCTGCGCCGGGAGCTCGGCGAGCGCCTGGTGGGCCAGATCCCGCCTCTCGCCGAGGGAGCCACGCCCGACCCGGCCAGCATCGCGCTCGACCGACTGCTCAGACCCTGAAGCGCGCGTCGATCGTGGCCTGGATCGCCTCGGCGGCGGCCCGCGGATCGCTCGCCGCGTGGATCGGGCGGCCGACCACGATCTGATCGGCGCCGAGCGCGAACGCCTCGTCCACCGACACCACCCGCTTCTGGTCGTCGACCGGCCGGTTCTCGACCGGTCGGATCCCGGGCGTCACGATCAACAGCCGCCCGCCGACCTCCTCGCGCAGCCGCGCCGCCTCGAGCCCCGACGAGACGACCCCCTCGCAGCCGATGGCGAGGGCGCGCCGCGCCCGCGAGAGCACCAGGGTCTCGGCGTCGCAGGCGAAGCCGAGATCCTCGAGATCGCCCCGGTCGAGACTGGTGAGCGCCGTGACGGCGAGGATGCCGAGTTCTCCCTTCTCGGCGCAGGCAGCCTCGAGCATCGCATCGTTGCCGTGCACGGTGGTGAGATGGACCCCGGAGCGGGCCAGCTGGCGGACGGCCGCTCCCACGGTGCGGGGCACGTCGAAGAGCTTGAGATCGGCGAACACCCGCTTGCCGCGCTCGAGGAGTGCGTGGACGAGACGATGGTAGTCGCCGGCCAGGAAGAGCTCGAAGCCCACCTTGTAGAACGAGACGCTCTCGCCGAGCCGGTCGACGAGGTCGAGCGCCTGCGCGGCACTCGGGACGTCGAGGGCGCAGATCAGGCGGTGCTCGCGGGCGACGGGCGCGCGTCCGGAGTCAGGCCCCATCGTCATGGCGCTCCCCGGCCTGCCGATCGGGCGTCGTCCGCCCGGATCGACTCGTTCGGGATGGCGCCATCGACCCGCACGCGCCGGCCCGCGACCCAGGTCTCGCGAACCCGACCCTCCGCGTCGAAGATCGCGAAGTCGGCGCGGGCGCCCACCCGCAGGCTGCCCCGCTCGGCCTCGATTCCGAGCGCCCGGGCCGGACGCCAGCTCGCCGCGGACACGGCCTCGAGCTGCGTCATGGCTCCGGTCGCCACGATCCGGCGGATGGCCTCGTCCAGGTGGATCCGGCTCCCTGCCAGGGTGCCATCGGCCAGCCGCCAGGCGTCGCCCGCATCCCGAACGCCCTCGAGACCTGGGCCGCCCGGGTCGGTCGCCTCGTGGGCGGGCGTCAGCGGGTCGAGCCGATCGCTGATCAGGAGCAACCGCCCTGCCTTCGCCCGCGTCGCGATCCGGATCGCCTCGGGCGCGACGTGGACGCCGTCGCAGATGATGTCGCAGGAGAGCGCGTCGTCGGAGAGCGCGACGCCGAGGATGCCCGGCGCGCGTTGGTGGAGCGGACCCTTCGCGTTGAACTGATGCGTCACGTGGCGTGCGCCGCGGTCGACGGCGGCGCGGGTCGCGTCGCTGCTGGCGCGGGTGTGCCCGAGCGCCGGGAGCGCTCCGATCGCCTCCGACTCGCGGAGCAGCTCGGCTGCACCCCTCACCTCGGGCGCCAGGGTCAGCATCGCGATTCGGCCCTGGGCGGCCTCGTCGAGGCGCTCGAGGTCGCCGGCCCGGAAGGGACGCGCGCCCTCACCCGGCTGGGCGCCGAGCGCGTCGAGGCTGATCCAGGGTCCTTCGAGGTGGAGCCCGAGCGGCACCGCGAGCTCCCGCGGAGCCTGCCCCGCGCCACCCCTCCCGTCGGCGTTCGCGTCGATCGCGGCCATGGCGCGGGACGTCTGCGCCACTCGCTCGCACAGCTCGGTCTCGGGCGCCGTGAAGGTGGTGGGCAGGAAGGCAGAGACACCGTGACGCAGGAGCTCGCCTGCGTCATGCCGCAGCATCGCGTCGATCCGCGGAAGCGACGCGAACGCCGAGGCCCCGTGCAGGTGCAGATCGATCAGTCCGGGCGCCAGCCTGAGACCGCCGAGGTCGATGCGCTCGACGTCGCGGGGCTCGGCGGCGTCCGGCTCGAGCCGGGCCGCGATCCGACCCTCCTCGAGGAGCAGCTTCCCGTGCGTCGGGTCCGGACGCTCCGGGTCGAGCAGGAGGCCGTTGGCGAGCAGGGTCCGCGACACGGCCCGATGCTAGCCCGATCACCGCGGGCCCTCCCGGATTCTCGAGCCGGCGCTCCGGGCTTCTCCCCATCGGCCACGGTTGGGCTCAAGCCGGCCCGGCACATGGACGATTCGCCACAAATCATGGCCCGGCCCCTCGGACACTCCATCGAAGCCGACCTCCAGCTCCTCGAGGCGAAGCTGAAGCTGCTCAAGCGCGAGTACGAGCAGTACTTCATGGGCAATCGGCCTCGCGAGCCCCTGACCTCGCGGGCCGAGGTCCAGAAGAGCGTGGCCTACTGGTCGAACCTCTCGATCAAGAACACCGCCAGCCGGTTCCGCTTCAATACGATCTGCGCTCGCTTCTTCACCTTCCGGCGTCAGTGGGACGAGACCTGTCGGAAGATCGAGAACGGGACCTATGCGCCCCACGTATTGAAGGCCAAGCTGCGCGAGGGCGCGCGGCCCCGCGCGAGCTAGCCTGCCCCGGCCGACCGGGGCCCCGACATCGACACGGTGCACCGCGCCTACGTCGAGGCGCGGGCGGCCTGCGGCCAGAACGCCGAAGTGCCCCGCGAGAAGCTGGCCCAGCTGCTCCAGAAGCAGGAGGCGGCCCTGCGCGAGAAGTTCGGCTGCCAGGGCGTCCGGTTCCGGGTGGTCGTCGAGGACGGTCGGGCGCGGCTGAAGGCCGCCCCCATTCGGGGCTGATCGAGGCTCCGATCTCGCGGGTCGCTGGCAGGCTTCGAGGGCCGAGGGCCGACGGCTCTCGACAGACGCGGCGCGCTCTCGCATCGTCCGCCGCGCATGACGAACTCCGTCGAGCGCCCGGGCGCCGCGTCGCCCGTCCCCCGATCCGGCGAGAGCCAGGCAGCGCGGGCCCTCGTGCTGGCCGGCGCACGCGCCGGGGTCGACCGCGCCACCGACGTGGTTCCCCGACCCCTGGTTCCGGTAGGCGGGGTCCCGATGCTCGAGCGGGTGCTCGGCTGCCTCGAGGCCTGCGACCTCGAGACGCCCATCCACGTGAGCGCTCCGGACGAATCACTCCTCGCCGCGGCACCAGGACTCGCCAAGCGGCTCGCCGATGATCGCATCGCCCACCACGCGAGCCGGGAATCGCCGGCCCGCAGCGTGGCCGACTTCCTGCGCGGCGCCGGATCCGAGGGGAACGTGCTGGTCACGACCGCCGATCATCCCCTGCTCGAACCCGAGATGGTGCGGCACTTCCTCGCGCACGCCGCCGCGCCGGTCTGCGACCTGGCGGTGGGGGTGGTCGAGCGCGATCTCTTCCGGGCGCACTTCCCATCCGCGCGGCGTACCTTCGTTCCCCTGGCCGATACCGCCGTGTCGGGTGCCAACCTCTTCTGGTTCCGGTCGGGTGCGGCGGGGCGTGCCGCCGAGTTCTGGACCCGGGCGGAGGGGCTCCGGAAACGTCCCTGGCGGCTCGTCTCGCTCTTCGGTGTGGGACCGCTGGTCCGGTTCCTGCTGGGCCGCCTGGACCTGCGCGAAGCCGAGCAGCGTGCGTCGCTGGCGATGGGACTCCGGGTCCGGCTGGTCGCGATCCCGTTCCCGGAAGCAGCGATCGACGTCGACAACGCCGTCGACCTGGCGCTGGTGCGCTCGTTCGTCGGGCCGGCGGGCGCCTCGCCGGCGCCCGGGCGAGCCGACCCGAACGATCCGATCGACCCGAACGACTCGACGGGCTCGACCGCCTCACGCGCGGCGTCCGCCGAGGACGGGCGCGATGCGGATCGCGACGGGGCCTAGAGCGTGAGCGGCCCAGCGTCCTCGAAGCGCGTTCCCGATGCGTCGAGCCGTCGGACCTGGCAGCGGATCTGCACGTCGGCCCCCGCGCCCTCGCAGGTGTAGACGTGATAGCGCGCGCGCCGTTCGGGCCGGCCGCTCGCCGACGTGGCACTCGGGACTCCGATCACCGGAATCTTGCGTCCGCCCGGCCCCTCCAATCGCGCGACGTGGGTGCGGTGGGTGTGTCCGTGGGCCACGAGCTCGGCCCCGCGGCGGGCGATCACCTCGCGGAGCGCTTCCGAGTCGTCGAGCTGGCGCCGTCGCGACTGACCGGCCGGCAGTGGCGGATGGTGGATCAGCAGGATGCGCGACAGGCCCTCCCGGGCGAGCTCGGCGAGGGTGGAGTCGAGCCGGGCGAGCTGCCCGCGCCCGAGCCGTCCCGTGGCGAGAAGGGGTGCGGTCGGGCGAGCCGAACGGAGGCCCACGATCGCTACTCCGGGCAGCCGACGCACGTAGGGCCAGGTGGCGACCTCACCCATGTAGGCCCGCCATCGCTCCTCGGGCCGCGAGTCGCCGGCGTAGGCATCGTGGTTCCCAGGCACGACCGAGACCCGGAGCGGCGGGCCGATTCGTGCCAGCCAGTCCCGGGCGCCGGCGATCTCGCTCGGCAGACCGACGTTCGTGAGGGCGCCGGGCACGGCCACGTGCTCCACCGACAGATCGCGGATCAGGGCCTCGAGGACCTCGGGGCGGTGCTCGTGGCGTCGCCTGCGCCGCCACGACAACCACCCGAGCAACCGCTTCCCGTTGAGGTCCCGAAGCCGGGGCGTGACCGGGGTGACGTGCAGATCGGACAGATGGGCAATCCGAACCACACTACCCCCGGGGGAAATCAAATTGCATTCGACCGGCGCACTGCGGCATGACGGCGCTATGGTAAGCGCGCCTCGAGGACTGGCTGCACAGCGTCATCGCAGGATCCGTGGCACCCCCCGCAGAAAACGGTAGCCGAGCGAACCGCAGCGCGAACGAGGATCGACCCGAACGCCATCGAGAGCCCGCTTCATGGGCGCCCGCCCGGGTGCCCCTGCGCGTTCACGAGGCGTGAGTCGGTTGGAGGGTGATCGATGAAGATCGGAGTCCTGAACAATCTTCGGGCCGGCAAACGGGACAGCCGCGTGGACGCGGTGCTCGGGCTCCTCGCCCGGCATCCCGAGGTCGAGCACATCGAGACGGGCCACGACAGTGTGGTTCCCGAGGCGCTCGCCGTGTTCGAGCGGGAAGGCGTCGAGATCCTCGTGCTCAATGGGGGCGACGGGACCGTCCAGATGGCCCTCACCCATCTCCTGACTGAGGGCTCGAGTCGTTGGCAGCCGATGATCGCCCCGATCCGGGGCGGCCGGACCAACATGACCGCGCTCGACATCGGGGCCCGCCGCGACCCGGTGCGCTCGCTCGCCGACCTGATCGAGGCGGCGCGGCGCGACGACGTCGCCGACCGAATCGTGGAACGGCCGGTCCTGCGGATCGAGCTGCCGCGTGAGCGGGAAGTGCGCTGCGGCATGTTCCTCGGCGCCGGCATGCTGCACCGCGCGGTCGACATGACCCATCGCGTCTTCCCGGAGGGCAAGAGCCAGGGGGTGCTCGGCGCGGGGCTCGTGACGGGCGTGCTCATCACCCGGGCCGCCCAGGGCAAGCTGCAGGGGGTGCTCGCCCCCGACAAGCTCCGCCTGGCGAGCGACGGCGTCGCGGCCGCTCCCGAAGCGATGCTGCTCGCGATGGTGAGCACCCTGGATCGACTGTTCCTGCGCATGCGCCCGTTCTGGGGACGTGAGCCCGCACCGGTTCGGGTCACCATGATCGCTTCGGGCGCCGAGCGGGTGGGACGCGCCGCTCCGGGCATCCTGCGAGGCGCCCAGCCCGCCTGGGCCACCCCGGAGCGCGGCTACCAGAGCATGAACGTCCGCGAGCTCGTGATGCAGCTCGACGCGGGCCTCGTCCTCGACGGGGAGCTGATCGAGCCCCAGCCCGACCGGGTGATCCGCATCAGTGCCATCGAAGGGGTCCGTTTCCTTCGTGGCTGAGGCCGCGCCGCTCGCTCCGATCGCGCTCGATCCGCCCGATGCCGCCGACGCACCCGATCTCGCCGCGGCCGTCGGCGCGGAGCTCGAGCGGCCCGTCCATCCGGGCGTGAGGGCGCTGGCCGAGCGGATCGCTGCGCAGCATGGTCCCGCCGCGTCGGCCGTCCTGTTCTACGGCTCCTGTCTCCGGAAGAACACGGCCGAGGGCGTGATCGATTTCTACCTGCTGGTGGACGGTCATCGGGCGGCCGGGGCAGGCCGCCTCGTGGCCGCGCTCGGCGCCCTGCTGCCTCCGAACGTCTTCTACGTCGAGCACGAGATCGAGGGCGAGATCCTGCGCTCCAAGTACGCCGTTCTCACGACCGGCCAGTTCGGGCGCGCCGTCCGGGGTCACGGGCTCGGCGG
>CAYYUT010000099.1:0-8974 GCA_964474935.1 uncultured Spirochaetales bacterium | reverse complement strand
CATGCGTCGAGGAACGCGAGCGCGCGGCGGCTCACGTGGCCCGCGACCGGCGTCGGTCCGAGCACGTGGGCGAAGAGGGTCGGGAGCCAGAGCGCACGGACGCGTTCGGCGAGCACTCCGAGTGGCTTCACCGGCGGCGGCTGCTCCCAGTGATGGAAGCCCCGGTCGAGGTCGCGCACGCGCATCAGGTAGGTGTTCGCGAGCACCGCCCCGTTCCGATAGCCCTGCGCCTCGAGGACCTCGGCGACGGTCTGCTCGGCGACGACGGTAGGCGACACCAGCGCCGAGCTCTCGAGATCGGCCGAGTTCCCGAAGTGCGCACCATGATCCGAGGGGAGCGAGCCGGTGAGCAGCGAGGCGTGGGACGGGATCGTCCAGTTGGAGGGAGAGAAGGCCTCCGGAAAGAACACGGCCCGGGGATGGCGCGCCAGGAACTCCGCCAGCCTCGGCGTCGTCTCGCGGGCGTAGCCGTAGACCGAGAGGTGGTCGGCCCGCACCGTATCGAGCACGAGCACCAGGATGTCCGGTCCGGCCGATCGCGTCGCGGCCGGGGGCTCGGGGCGCGCCGCCGCTCCCCGCGACCGGCCGAGCAGCAGGTCGATCCCGAGCAGGGCGGCGACGGCCGCCGCCGAGGCCATGAGTGCCGCCGAGGGGAGGCGAGGGCGGGCGTGGCGCAGGCGTTCCCAGGCCCCGAGGCCGAACAGGGCAGCGGCGAAGACCCCGGCACTGGCGACCAGAGCGGTCCAGCCTCGCAGGTCGAGTCCGGCGAGCTTCGAGAAACGGGGCCAGAGCGCCAGGGCAGCGAAGGCTGGGACCCCGAGGCCGAGACCGATTCCGAGCGTCGATCGGGCGGGCGGGGGTGCGAGCCTCGATGCGAGGCCGAGCGCAGAGCCGAACAGGGCGATGGCGCCGACCGCACGGAGCAGGCCGGCGCCGCTCGCCGCGCCCACGGCCTCGAGCAGGACCGCGCCGCCGGCCCCGGCCAGGGCGCCGCCTCCGAAAAGGCCCACGACCCCGCCCGCGATTCCCGCGGCCGAAGTCCCCACGAGCACGATCAGGGCCAGGTAGCGGACATCGACGGCGCTCCCCGAGGCGATCCGCATGCCGGCGTCGAGCGCCAGGAAGGCGAGCCCACAGATCGCGGCGGACGCCGCCGCCTCTCCTGCCCGGACAGCTCTAGGCGCGTGCACGGCGGGCTCGGGCGGCGGAGATCGCGGGAGCCCCGGTCGGGAGGCGGCCCGGAGGCAGCAGGCGGCCGGCGTGGCCTGTCACACACGAAAATCCACCGGTGGAGGGCCGAATATGTAACGATCGTGACGCAGGCCGCACATTTGCATGAGCTTCGCCGCCTGCGCTGGGATGCGGCCACCTGGGGAAGAGAGGTGCCTGCGCAGGCACACCTCCCAGGCCCCGGTCACGCGGCAGGATGGACTCCTCCGCGGGCCGAACGGCCGGCCAGTCAACGCTCCACTTGGGACGGCGATCGAGCATCGTCCGCTCCACGACCCTGGGAGAATCCATGTCGAGCCAGCAGCTTCGCGGTGACGCGTCACCCATCTTCGGCCCCCCGACCGAGCCCGAGCCGGTGGCGCGCGGGCGCTTCAGCTTCGTCAAGCCCGAGCACGCCGAGTTCCCGCCGATCGTCATCGTGGCCGTCACCAATCTGTGCGACATGGCCTGCATCCACTGTGCGCATCCCGTCATGAAGAAGCAGCCCGGATATCGGGGCACCTTCATGGATCCGGCCCTCCACACCAAGCTCGTCGAAGAGCTCGCCCGGTTCAAGGACCAGCTCTGGGTCGTGCGCTACGCGGCCGACGGGGAAGGTCTCCTGCATCCCCATTTCCTCGATTTCATCGACGAGATCAAGGGAGCCGGTGTGGCGCCGGTCAATCTCACCACCAACGGCATGACGCTCACCGAGGAGCGCGCGCGTCGCCTGCTGGCGGCTCCGATCGACGTGATCGACGTCAGCCTCGATGCCTACAGCAAGGAGGCCTACGAGAAGATCCGCAAGCGCGGCAAGTTCGACGTGGTGACGGCCAATCTGAGGAATCTGGTGAAGCTTCGCGACGAGATGCAGTCCCCGACGCGGATCATGACCAGCATCATCCGCCAGAGCGAGTCCGAGGACGAGGTCGCGAAGTTCGAGGCGTACTGGGGACAGTACGTCGACGAGGTGATCGTGCGAGGCCTCAATACGGACCTCGGCGTCGTGAACGTCACCGAGACCTACTTCGAGGAGGGCCTCACGCGCTGGCCCTGCCCCCAGTTCTGGAAGCGCATCACGGTGAACCAGAATGGCGACTTCCGGTTCTGCGTGGAGGACTGGTTCAATCGGGGCCTCGTCGCGAACATCCGCGACCACTCCATCCAGGAAGTCTGGCAGAGCGACATCTACCGGAAGTTCCGCGAGGCCCATCTCACCGGGCGTTGGGGCGACATGAGCATGTGCGCCAAGTGCATGGACTGGCAGCACATGGAGTGGGACCACGGCTTCGAGAAGGCGATCAACAAGGTCATGGGCAAGGGAGCCATCCCGAAGGTGATGGAAGGCTGATCGCGGGTCGCACGGACGTCTGGAACCAGTCGAGGGAGAGGGGAGTCGAGATGATCGGGGTCGCGGTCGTGGGGTGTGGCTACTGGGGGCCCAACGTCATCCGGAATCTGGCGGCGATGCCCGACTGGGACCTCCGCTGGATCTGCGACAAGGACGTCGATCGCCTCTCGGCCATCGGACGTCGCTACCCGGCCGCGCAGACCACGGCCAAGATCCGGGACGTGCTGGCCGATCCGATGGTCGAGGCCGTCGCGATCTGCACGCCGGTACACACCCACCACGCACTCGCCAAGGCGGCGCTCGAGGCTGGCAAGCACGTGCTCGTCGAGAAGCCGCTGGCGCAGAGTGTCGAAGAGGCCGGCGACCTGGTCGAGATGGCCGATCGGCTCGGCCTGACCCTGATGGTCGACCACGTGTTCGTGTACAGCGGGGCGGTCCGGAAGATCCGCGAGATCGTTCGCAACGAAGGGGTCGGCGACCTCCTCTACGTGGATTCGGTTCGGATCAATCTGGGCCTGTTCCAGTCGGACGTGAACGTGGTCTGGGATCTCGCGCCCCACGACATCTCGATCATCCAGCACGTGGTCGGGCGCACGCCGCGCCAGGTGTCGGCCATCGGCTCGGCCCACTTCGGGGCCCAGGAGAACCTGGCCTACGTGACGGTCCGCTACGACGACGGGCTGCTCGCGCACATGCACGTGAACTGGCTCGCCCCGGTGAAGATCCGCTCGACGGTCTTCGGGGGCTCCAAGAAGATGATCGTGTACGACGACCTCGACCCGAGCGAGAAGGTCCGGGTGTACGACAAGGGCGTCGATCTCGGCGCCGATCCGCAGAGCCGCGCGGAGGCGCTCGTCGACTACCGGGTGGGGGACATGCACGCCCCCTACATCGAGAAGACCGAGCCGCTCGAGCGGATGTGTCGGACCTTCCACGACTCGATCGCCGAGGGGAGCCGGCCCGAGACCGACGGTGCGGCCGGTCTCGACGTCGTGCGCGTGCTCGCTGCGGCCCAGCAGTCGATGCGCCAGGGCGGCGCATTCGTCGACGCCTAGGAGCGCGCGTGAACGTCCCCCTCGTCGACCTGGTGGCGGGCTATCGGAGCATCCGGGAGCCGCTCCTCGAGACCTTCGACCGGATCCTCGACTCGGGCCAGCTCTTCCTGGGGCCGCACACCCGGGCCCTCGAGGCCGAGTTCGCAAGCTATTGCGGGGCGGCCCTGGGCCTCGCGCTCTCCTCGGGCACCGACGCGCTCTACGCGGCGCTGCGCGCCTGCGAGATCGGTCCGGGCGACGAGGTCATCTGCCCCTCGCTGACCTTCTTCGCGAGCGTCGAGGCCATCGTGCACGTGGGCGCGACGCCGGTGCTGGTCGACGTCTCGGAGGACACACTCACGCTCGATCCCGAGGGCGTGCGCTCGGCACTCTCGGATCGGACCCGGGCGATCATGCCGGTTCATCTCCACGGCCAGCCCGCCGACATGGGGGCGCTCGGGGCCATCGCCCGCGAACGCGGACTCCGGCTCATCGAGGACGCGGCGCAGGCCCACGGCGCCACCGTGGACGGCCGCCGCGCGGGCGGTATCGGCGACGCCGGCTGCTTCAGCTTCTATCTGACCAAGAACCTCGGCGCGTTCGGGGAGGGCGGATTCCTCGCGACGAGCGACGCCGAGGTTGCCGAGCGCGCTGGACTGCTCCGGCACCATGGCCACGTGTCCAAGTTCGAGCACGCGATCGTCGGCCACAATCTCCGCATGGACGAGCTCCAGTGCGCGGTTCTCCGCCTCAAGCTCGCGCGCCTCGACGCGGGCAACGCGCGCCGACGCGACGTGGCGGCCCGCTACTGCGAGGCGCTCGACGGTCTCCCCCTGGCGCTGCCGCGGGCCCGCGAGGGCACTGAGCCGGTCCATCACTGCTTCGTGATTCGCACCGAAGACCGCGACGGCCTGCGCGCCCATCTCGATGCGGAGGGCGTGGGCACGGGGGTCCACTACGCGGTGCCGGCGCATCGTCAGCCCGCCCTCGCGAACGTCGCCCACCGGGTCGGGCCGGTGAAGGTGTGCGAGGAGGCGGCCCGAACGGTCCTCTCGCTTCCGATCTATCCCGAGATCCAGGACGAGCAGGTGGCCCACGTGGTGCGTTCGGTGCGCGGGTTCTTCGGAGTCGGGCGGTGAGCGGTGCCTTGCGCCATCCGATCCGCCTGTCCGTGGTGATGCCCGGCCTGAACGAGGAGCCGAACCTCGAGCGCGCCGTGCGCCGCGTGGTCGACGCGTGCGACAAGCTGACCGACGAGTTCGAGGTGATCGTGATCGACGACGGGAGCACCGACCGGACGGGCGAGTTGGCCGACGCGATGGCCGCCAGCGACCCGCGGATCCGGGTCGTGCACCACGCCCGGAACGAGAACTACGGGATCGCGCTGGCGCGGGGCATCCGCGAGGCCCGGCTCGACTGGAGCCTGCACGACGGAATGGACCTTCCGCTCGCGCCCGAGGACATCGGGCGCTTCACGCCGCACTTCCGGGATGCCGACGTGATCGTGGCCCGGCGTCTCGACCGCTCGGCCCACTCGCCCTGGCGGAAGCTCACGTCGTGGGGGAACCATCTGCTCCTGCGAGTGCTCTTCCGGCCGCGCACCGCCGACCTCAACTTTACCCAGTTCTACCGGACGGCGTGGGCCCAGTCGGTGAGGCTCCGCTCGACGAGCCCGGCCTTCGTGACCCCGGAGCTCATCCTTCGGGCCGAGCGGACCGGGCGCTGCGTGCGCGAGGTACCCGTCGAGTTCCGTCGGCGCCAGGCCGGGAAGGCCCACTTCGGAAAGCCGCGCGACATCCTCTGGACGCTCGGCGACATGCTGCGACTACGCTGGCACGTCTCGCGATACGGCTGGAGGGACGCCGCGTGACCGAGCGCCGCATCCCGTTGGCCGTACCCTCGTTCGGGCCCGAAGAGGAGCGCCGGCTCGTCGAGACGCTTCGCTCGGGGTGGGTGGCCCAGGGCCCGCGCGTCGAGGAGCTCGAGTGTCGCTTCGCCGAGATCGTGGGCGCGCGAGAGGCGGTGGCCGTCTCCTCCGGCACCGCGGCGCTCTTCCTCTCGCTGCACGCGCTCGGGATCGGTCCGGGGGACGAGGTGGTGGTGCCCTCGCTCTCGTTCATCGCGAGCGCGAACGCCATCGTGCATTGCGGGGCGACACCGATCTTCGCCGAGGTGCAAGCCGGCAGCTACAACGTCACCGCCGACACACTCGAGCAGGCCATCGGGCCCCGGACCCGCGCCGTGATGGTGGTGCACCAGCTCGGGATGCCCGCCGACCTCGAGACGATCGCTGCGATGGCGGCGCGGCGTGGCGGCGCCGTGGTCGAGGACGCCGCCTGCGCCCTCGGCGCGCGTCTTCGAGGGCGTCCGATCGGGAGCTTCGGGCATCCGGCCTGCTTCAGCCTGCATCCGCGCAAGGTCGTGGTGGCGGGGGAGGGGGGCCTGGTCACCACCGACGATCCGACCCTCGCGGCGCGCCTGCGTCGCCTGCGACACCAGGGGATGTCGGTCTCCGACGTCGAACGCCACCGCGCCGAGCACGTGATCGTCGAGCAGTACGAAGAGATCGGATACAACTTCCGGCTCTCGGATCTCCACGCGGCCGTGGCGATCGCGCAGCTCGAACGTCTCGACGGGTTCGTGGAGCGACGTCGGGCCGTGGCCCGACGCTACGAGAAGAGGCTCGCCGACGTCGCCGGACTCGAGCTGCCGAACGAGCCCGCCTGGGCCCGGACCAACTTCCAGTCCTACATCGTGCGACTGCGCGACGCACCGCGCGCGCGCCGCGACGCGGTGATGGATGCCATGCTCCGCCGGGGCATCGCGACCCGGCGCGGCCTGATGGCCAGCCATCGAGAGCCCTGCTACGCCGGGTGCGAGCGGCGCGTGCCCCTGGCCGACACCGAGCGCTTCACGGACGAGACGCTCTGCATCCCGATGTACGCCGATCTGACGCCGGACGACCAGGATCGGGTCGTCGCCGCGCTTCGGACGGTGGTCGCCGAGGAGTCGGACCGATGAGATGGATCCTGTGCGGGAAGGGCACCGCCGGTAGTCGGTGCCTGGAGCACCTGGTCGCACAGGGCGACGACGTGCTGGCGATCGCCACCCACGGCGATCCGGGAAGCGACGGCTGGCAGCGCTCGTTCCTGGCCACCGCGCGTGCTCTGGGCGTTCCGGTCGAGCGTCCGAGACGCATCAACGCCCCGGACTCGATCGCCCGCCTGGTCGGGTACGACGCCGATGCGCTGCTCTCGATTCAGTACGACCAGATCCTCAAGCGTCCGCTCTTCGAGGCCATCGATCGGCCCTGTCTGAACTTCCACTTCGCGCTGCTGCCGCGCCACCGGGGGGTCGCGCCGATCGGCTGGGCGGTGCGCTCGGGCGACGCGGCGGCGGGGGTCACCCTCCACCACATGCTGGTCGAGATCGATGCGGGCGACGTGATCGCGCAGAAGGCCGTCCCGATCGACGGCGACTCGACCGCCCGCGAGGTCTACGACCGGGTCTCCGACGCCTGTCTCGAGCTCTTCCGCGAGTCGTACCCCTTCGCGCCCGAGACGCTCGCCAAGCGGCTCGTCCAGGAGGAGCGCAACGCCTCCTACCATCGCGCCGGGGACTTCGATTTCTCGCAGCGCGAGGTCGACTGGTCGCAGCCCGCGCCGGTGCTCCACGCCTGGATCCGGGCCATGATCTTCCCGCCCCTCCAGCATCCCCGGACCCACGGCCAGGGCCGGCCGTTCGAGATTGGCCGCCTCGCGTCCCACATCGGGGCCCCCGACCCGGCCGCCATGCCCGGCACGGTGGTGGCACGCGATGCGTCGGGCATCGGCGTGGCCGCGGGCGACGGCGTACTCTGGATCCGAGCGCTCCACGACGCCGACGGGAACGACGCGCTTCGGGAGATCGCCGTCGGTGAGCGTCTCGGACCTGCGGGGGAGGCGACGTCGTGAATCTCTCGGGTCGAAGGATCCTCGTCACCGGGGCGGCGGGCTTCATCGGGAGCCATCTGGCCGACCGGCTGGCCGAGGACAACGACGTGATCTGCGTGGACGACTACTCCATCGGGTTGCGCGAGAACCAGGCCGAGATCGAGAGTCGCCCGAACGTCCGCCTGGTCGAGGCGGACATCACCGACCGCCGGCGGATGCTCGAGCTCATCGAGGGGGTCGAGGTGGTCTACCACCTCGCCATCTCCGACCTCCGGACGTCGATCGCCAATCCGTGGCTGAACCACGACGTGAATGCCGGCGGAAGCCTCAATCTGCTGCTCGCCGCTCGCGATCGGGGTGTCGAGCGCTTCGTCTACGTGTCGTCCTCCGAGGTCTACGGATCGGCCGTCAGCGTGCCCATGAGCGAGGCGCATCCGCTGAATCCGATCACGGTGTACGGCGCGTCGAAGCTCGCGGGCGAGCTCTACGCGCTCGCGTGTCACCGCACCTACGGCCTGCCCGTGATCGTGATCCGGCCGTTCAACACCTACGGGCCGAGGGAGCCCTATGCCGGGGCGCGCGCCGAGGTGATCCCCCGGTTCATCCTCCAGCTCCTCCGCGGCCGGCCACCCGTGATCTACGGCGATGGGCGTCAGACCCGCGACTTCACCTTCACCGAGGACACCGTCGCGGGCATGGTGGCGGCGGGCGCCTGCGACGAGCTGGTGGGGGAGGTCGTGAACATCGCCTACGGACGGGAGGCGTCGATCCGCGAGATCGCCGAGCGCCTGGCCGAGCTGGTCGGCAACCCGGCGCTCGAGCCGGTCTTCGAGGACCCGAGACCGGGAGACGTCGACCGCCACTTCGCCGATACGTCGAAGGCCCGCCGTCTGCTCGGCTTCGAGCCGAAGGTCGAGCTGGCGACAGGGCTCGCCCGCACCTTCGAGTGGTTCGAGCGCCACGACATCGTCCACCGGGTCGATGCCGACTCGCCCGGACGGCCGAACTGGTGAACGGGTGAGGCGCGCGCTGCGGACGCCTCCAGCCGATCGAGCGAGCTTCCCCTGATGCCCCGGTCCTGGCGTGTCCGCCTGCTCCTGCTCCTGCTGGCCCACTTCGCGCTCGGTGCGACGGCCCTGTCGGCCGTGCCCCGAACCTTCATGGACGAGGGCTGGGAGGCCTCGATCGCGTGGGCGCTCGCGCGCGAGGGGCGACTCCGCGTGCTGGCGGGCGAGGGCGTGGGCGGGATGGAGATCGCCTTCGTCCAGCCGCGGGTGATCCAGCCGCTCACCTGCGCGCCGCTCTACGCCCTCGGCGACCTCGGACTGGTGACCTGTCGCATCCCGGCGGTCGTCTTCGGGGCGCTCGCGCACGTCGCGACAGTCCTGCTCGCGAAGCGGAGGAACGGACCCGAACCGGAGGGCCTGACCGGGCTGCCGCTCCTGGCG
>CAYYUT010000098.1:1032-9059 GCA_964474935.1 uncultured Spirochaetales bacterium | reverse complement strand
TGCCGGTCGTGATGATCACCGCCTACGGCACCGAGGAGAGTGCCGCGGCGGCCCTCGAGAAGGGGGCGGTCGACTACGTCCCGAAGCCCTTCGACAACGACGAGCTCCGGATCGTGGTGACCCGCGCGCTGCTGCGCGCGCGACTCGCCCGCGAGGGCAGCCTCGCCCTCGGGTCGGCCGCGGCCGATCCGGGACGGGAGTCCGCCTCCGAACTCGCCAGGGTCCCGCTTCCGGACGCCGCCGCGGACGCGCTCGAGGCCGCGCTTCCGACCGATCTTCCCGCCGGCCTCTCGTTCCGCGAGCTCAAGCAGCGTTTCGTGCGGCGCTTCGAACGGGGCTTCTTGCTCCGCGCACTCCGGCGGCACGACGGCAACGTCTCTCGCACGGCCGCCCATCTCGGGATGGTGCGGCAGAGCCTTCAGCACAAGATCCGGGAGCACGGACTGCGGGCCGAGAGCTGGCGTCGTGCCGCCCACCACTAGAAGGAGCCATCATGACCGACCACACCCATCAGCCCCGAGGGCTCTTCGCCCGCTTCCATGCCCTGTTGCGGGGTCTCTTCGGCACCTGGGTCCGCGACCGCGAGCGGTCGAACCCCCAGGCGGTGTACGAGCAGGCCATCAGCGATCGAACCCGCCAGTACCGCGAGCTCAAGCAGGCGGTGGCCGGCATCCTCTACATGCGCAACAAGCTCGAGGGCGAGATCGACGACCGCCAGCGCGAGGTGGCGCTCGCCCTCGACGACATTCGACGGGCCGTGCTCGACGGTGACGACGATCTCGGACTCGCGCTCATCCACCGCAAGCAGACCCTCGAAGAGGAGCTCGATCGCTGCGAGAAGGAGCTCGCCCAGATCCGTACCCAGGCCGAGGAGGCCAAGCGCAACCTCGCGAGCTTCCGCGAAGAGATCCGCTCGCTCGAGCGCGAGAAGGTGCGGACGCTCGCGACGCTCGCCAACGCCCATGCTCGGCGGCGGATCGAGGAAGCGCTCGAGGGCCTGTCGGTGGATGCCGACATGCGCGCGCTCGAAGGGGTGCGTGAGTATGTCGCTCGTGTGTCGACCGAAGGCCGGCTCGACCAGGAGCTCGGCGACGACGGGCTCCGCACGCGGGTGCGCGAGATCCGGAACCAGGCGCGCGACGAGGCCTCGCGCCACGAGCTCGAGGAGCTCAAGCGCCGCTTCGCGCCCCGCGAGATCGCGGCGCCTGCGGGCGAGAGGACGGTGGGCGGCGCCGCGAACGGATCCGCCGCGGCACCGGGCGGCGCGCGTCCTCACGCCGCGACGTCGGTCCCCGTCGTGGTGGGCTGACGAGGTCGGTCGGGGCGGGGTCTACTTCTCTTCGAAGGTGTAGATCCCGTCCCAGTCGTCCGGCGGATCGTCGCGCAGGCGGGCGATGCGTTCGAGCAGCAGCTCGCAGGCCAGGTCGGGCTCGCCGCGCGCTCCGCGCGCCTCGTCGAAGCAGCGCACCGCCTGCTCCCAGCGACCCTCCGTATAGGCCTCGCGGCCGGCCGCGAAGGCCTCGAGCCAGGTCTTCTCTTCGGGCGTCGCCTCGCGGCGACCGAGCACTTCGAACAGGCGCACCGCTTCGTGCCGGCCCTTCACACGGATCAGGTCGATGTCCCGGTACAGGAAGCCCGAGGGAAGACGTTCGACGAGATCGCTGCTCGCCAGGATCTCGGCGCCGTATTTCTTGGTGAGCGATTCGATCCGGGCGCAGAGATTCACGCCGTCGCCCGCCATCGTGTAGTCGAAGCGCAGCTCGCTCCCCATGTTGCCGACCGCCACCATGCCGGTGTGGATGCCGATCCCGGCCCGTAATCGGTTCATGCCGGGGACGTCGCCGCGCTCCTTGCGCAGCCGGCGGATCTCGGCCTGCATGTCGACCGCCGCTTCGCAGGCGCGCAGCCAGTGTTCGGGCACGTCGAGGGGGGCGCCCCAGAAGGCGACCACCGCGTCGCCGATGTACTTGTCGAGCGTGCCCCGGCTCTCGAACACGATCCGCGTCATCGGGGTGAGGTAGGTATCGAGCAGTCGCACCACGTTCTCGGCCCCGATCTCCTCGCTGATCGTGGTGAAGCTGCGGATGTCGCTGAACAGGATCGAGATCTCGCGCCGTTCGCCGCCGAGCTTGAAGTTGTCGGGGTGCTCGGTCATGTCCTCGACGACCTCGGGCGGCACGTAGGTCGCGAACTGACGTCGGATCTGGCGGCTCTTGGCCTGGATCGTCACTGCCTGGGTGACACCGACGGCGAGGTACACGAGCAGCAGGGTCACGGAGGGATAGGTCAGGTTCAGCCAGAGGCCCTGGCTCGCGAAGAGCCAGACGTTGGCCCCGGTGGCCGCCAGACCCAGCACCAGGACGAAGAGCGCGCCGAAGCCCGGCCCCCCGAAGAGCGGGGCCACGAAGGTCACGAGCAGCCCGCGCGCCACGATCAGGGCGAACTCGTAGACCAGGTAGCCGAGGTCGCGGCGCAGCACCTGGCCCGAGAGGATGTTGTCGACGACGTTCGCGTGGACCTCGACCCCCGGAAAGCCCTCCGAGAACGGGGTCGGATAGATGTCCTGGATGCCGACCTCGGTGGGGCCGACGATCACGATCTTGCCGGCGAGCTCCTCGTCGGGGATGCGGCCGAACACGATGTCCGAGATCGAGACGTGCGGAAAGGTGCCGGTGGGGCCCCGGAAGTTCACCAGCACCTCGCCGTTCTCGCCGGTCGGGATCTCGAGCTCGCCGATGCGGAGCTCGGTCACCCCCTTCATGTCGCCGCGCTTGTCGGCGTAGGCGGCGGCCCATTGCCGGCCGAGCGCCATCTCGGCGATCGCCAGGTCGAGCGCGACGTAGGCGTCGCCCGCACACTGGATCAGCAGCGGCGCCCGCCGGATCGCGCCGTCGTCGTCGGGCTCGGTCGAGAAGAAGCCCATGCGGCGCGACGCGAGATGGAAGCGCTCGATGTTGGGCTCGACGTCGTAGCAGGGCAGGAAGTCGACCTGGCCCGTCTCGAACTCGTTCCCCTTGATCTTGAGCTTGCCCCGTCGGACGTCGCGGAGCTTGGCCGAGAGATCGTCCTGGGTGATCGCGACGTCGAGCGAGGGGTCGGGCGAGGTACGGAAGAAGAATCCCAGCACCAGCTTGTCGCGGGCGCGCTCGATCGCCGCCTCGAGCTCGCCGTCGGTGTCGGCGCGCTCGAGGGCCTGGTCGACGATGGCGAGCGCCATGTCCGACGCGCTGCCCATCTCACCGAGGGCCTCGCGCGCGGCGCGCAGGGGCAGCAGCTCGGGGGGTGCCTCGGGCTCGCTGAACACGATGTCGAGCCCGATGGTCGCGACGCCGGCGTCGTAGAGCCGATCGATCAGCTCGGCCATCACGCTCCGGCGCCAGGGCCAGCGTCCGAGCTCGTCGACGCTTTTCGCATCGATCGCCGCGATCACCACCGGGTGGACGGGCTCGACCGGTCCGCGCACCCGGAAGCGCCAGTCGAGCAGCTCGAGCTCGACCCGCTCGAGGGCGAACGGTCGCACCGAGAACAGGCCCAGCACGAACACCAGCGCGGCGAGACCGGCCAGGGAGATCTGGGCGCGAGCGCCGATGGGGGGGCTCCCGTCCGGTGGCTAGAAGGCGACCGGAAGCTGGGTCCCGGGAGGCTCGATGTTGCCGTCGGTCGGGTCCATGTCCTCCATCCCGTCCATCCCGTCCATGGCGTCGGTGATCTCTTCCTCGACGACCTCCTCGCGGATCTCCGAGCCGATGTCCCCATCGCCGTCCGGCGTGAACGGGTCGGGGCCCTCGGGGCCCTCCGGACCCGACGCGGGGCCGCCCGGCGGCTCGCCGAAGTCGTTCGGATCGACCGTCGAGTCGGGCGACCCGATCGAGCTGGTCGCCAGGCGCAGCGGCACCTGCGGATTCAGGAACTCTTCGCCGAAGGTGTCCTCGTAGGCGTACACGCAGTAGCCGGGCTTCGGCTCGAACTCCTCGCCGGTGACGATCCGCACGAAGATCTTGCCGTCGACCAGACAGACCAGGGTGCGCTTGTCGCGCTCCTCGATGGTCGACTCGAGGTCGGTGCCCTTCACACCGACGACCGCGGTCGGGGTGTGCACCTCGACCCGCGTCGGCCCGCCGAAGGCCTCTCCGACCACCGTGCGCACGCGGCCCTTGATCTGGCGCATGATCGAACGGTCGGTGAGCGCCGCAGCCCCGACGTGCAGGCTGTCGATCCGCAGCTCGGTGTCCTCGTCGAGGCTCAGGGTCGTGTCGTCGATCAGGAGGATCTTGGCCCGCGAGTCGAGCCCCGTCCGGATGGTGTCGCCGATCTCGACGTCCTGGTCGACGCTGGCTGCGGTCCACGAGGTGGTCCCCGTGGCCTGGATCTCGACGTCTCCCTCGGCCAGCGCGAGGAAACCCACCGGCTCGGCGCCGGCGGCCCCGCCGAGCCCGATCACCAAGGTCGCCAGGGCGCTTGCCGCCAGCACTGCCGTCCGCTTGCTCATTGACATCCTGATTCTCCCTGCTGCTGGCGCCTCGGGCGCCGCCCCTAGAGTCTGAAAGTCGCCGCTACGCCAATTACGTGACGTTTGAAATCGAATTCCTCGACGTCCGTGTCCCAGCGGTGGAAGCGGTAGTAGGTCTCCACCGTCCAGTGCTCTCCGATCGGCCGGCGGAAGATGACCCGCGCACGGGTGATCCGGTCGAGGCGTCGCGAAGCGCTCGGGTCACGGGCGAGCTCGAACGAGGAGGGCACGTCGTAGTGGCGCCGCTCGTGCGAGGCGTCGAGGAGCATGAAGACGCTCCAGGGCAGGCTCGCCCCGAAGGTGAGCAGCCCCCGCAGGCCCTCGCTGTCGAACTCGCGTCCCTGGGAGTCCTCGAAGCGGTAGAGGGCTCCCAGCCGGAAGAACATGTTGCCCCACTCGAAGGGATGGGGGATCGGGAAGTACTGGTCGATGCTCGGCTCGAAGAGCCGCCCGTCGCGGTCGCGGCCCTCGGTGGTCGAGAAGCGGAAGTTCCGTTCCGAGTAGCGGAACGAGAGCCGTGTCAGCCAGCCGGGAAGCGGCGTGAAACGCAGACTCTGCTGGAACTCCCAATGGTCGCGGAAGCGGTTGAAGTCGGTCGAGACGTTCTCGAATGCGCCACGCGTATCGGCCGAGAGCCAGTTCGTGATCTTGACGCTGGCGAGCGCCCAGGGCCGTACCTGCTCGATGTCGAAGTCGTGGCAGCAGCTGTGGTAGCTCTTGTAGAGGGTGGTTCCGGCGCGCAGCTGGAAGCGCTCCGTGCGGATGAGACGCGCGCTCAGGCCGAGCTCGGCCGTGCCGCGGACCCCATCCTCCTCGGAGATCTCGATCAGGTCGTTGTTTCCGCCGGCCAGGTTGATGTTGGTGTCGTACTCGAAGGCGGTCCGGAGATAGACCGAGTACCAGCGCGGCCTCTGGCGCCGCAGCAGCTCGAGGTACTGCTCGGCCGAGCGCGCCAGCTCGGAGCCCGGATCGATCGCCTTCACCTCTTCGAAGAACTCGCGGGCCTCTTCGAGCTCGTTGCGGGCGAGCTTCAGGATCCCGAGGCGGTAGGCGGCCGGGCCGGCGTAGTCGTCGTCGAGGCGCGATGCCTCCATCAGCTCGCGTTCCGCGTTGGTGTCGGCCCCGAGCTCCTGGTAGGCCCGACCGAGGAAGAGGCGCACGCGCGGGTCGGCGGGTCGGAGGTCGCGGGCGCGCTCGAGGTAGTCGCGAGCGGCCTGCCAGTTGCCCTGCCGATACTCGGAGAGCGCGGCCAGGAAGAGCGCGTCGGCATCGTCCGGGTCGAGGTTCCGCAGGCGTTCGGCGATGGCGGCGGCCTCGTCGGGTCGGCCCGCCTCGAGCAGTGCCCGAGCGTAGAGCTGCAGCACCCGGGGATCGTCCGGCGAGCGGTCGAGCGCGCGCCCCAGATAGTCGACCGCGTCGTCGACCTGCCCGGTCCGCAGCGCGTGTGCGCCGCGCTCGTACAGGATGTTGGTCTGGGGGTCGGTCGCGACGTCGGCGACGGCGGGCGCTGCGAGGGCGAGCACCGCCAGACAGACCGGCACCCAGCGGGCGAGGCAACGCAGAGTCCCGGCCCGTCTCGGCACCGCGCCTTCGGGTGTCCCGTGCGAGGCCGCCGCCGCCGTCTCGGCGACCGGCCGTCGCCCGATCCATCGATCCATGCGTTCCTGAGCGCTGAACGTGGGTCTCAATTCGCCGATTCTCCGTCCGTGGAGATCCAACCGTCCGGGATCCTGCCACCGCCGATGTGGGTTGTGAGTGTTCGCGAGCGCCTCGCGCGTTTCGGAGCCGCCGTTCCGGGAAGTCGCCATCGCTCTCGCAGACGCGGCGAAGAGGCGCTTTCGCCTGCAACCGCCCGTTCCACGGGGCCCGATGCTACCACCTGGCGGGCCCTCCGGGGGAGTCATTCTTCCCCCAGGGGGAGGCGCGGGCCGAGAAAAAGCCTCCACGGGTGAGACTTTTTTCGGGGAGGGCGCCACTCACCCCGAGGGTGTGCCGTGCCCATTCGGCCCCGGTGGATGTGGTACAAGCGGTGACGTCCCAGCAGGGTTCGGCAGGTTCTCGCACTTGCCGGAACGTGGTGTCCAGCGCGACGGAAGCGGGTGAGGCCTCGGGTGAACATGACCAAGCGGTACGCGACGAACGACGGCACGAACGACTCGCGGAGGTCGGGCGGCGCGGCCCGGTGGGTGCTGGCGCCCCTGGTGCTGTTGGCGGCCGGCCTGCTCTCGTGCGAGATCGGGATCGAGAACGGGGTCCCCTTCCCGGACGAGCTGTTCACGGCCGACGATGCCTGCCTCGCCCTCGACGACCTCTCCGACGACTTCGCACAGGCCTCGACCGACGTGATCGTCGACGTGTCCAACCCCAACCGGGTGATCCCGCTCGTCTTCGGCCAGGACTACACGATCGCGGTGACGGCCGGCGATGTCGTGAATCCGCCGGGCGTGCCCGATGAGCTCGATCCGAGTACCTGGACCCGGATCGACTACGACGCCACCGTCCAGGTTTTCGGCGATCCGCCGTCCGACGGCGCCTGGGTGCTCCTGATCGCGTTCTCCTCGATCCGCGCGCTCGATCCGCCCTTCCCGGTGCCGGGCTCGATCAACGATTTCCCCCGGCTCGACGCCGGCCACACCCTCTCGGATCTCGCGGGTCCGGGCCTGGCGCTGCCCGGATACCTGCTGGTGCGCGACCGACCCGACGATCCGGATCCGAGCGACCGGAAGCTCGGGGGCGTGATCGCGGACGGCGACCCCGGGATCCCCGACGAGCAGGTGCCGCCCTTCATGGTGGGCGTGCCCGTCCTGGCCGAGGCCGGCATCCACACCTTCTCGTACCAGATCCAGGTGCGTCAGGTCGTGATGGAGCAGATCCAGCAGTTCCACCGGGCCATGTGGCTCCGGGTGGCGGACGCCGACGATCCCGATGCGGACGGGGTCGAGGGCGTCGCCGACAACTGTCCGATCGTGTTCAACCCCGACCAGGCGGACGGCGACGGCGACGGGGCGGGCGACGCCTGCGACGGCGCCGTGATCGCGCTCCACGGGGCCACCTCCGAGTGCGGCGCTCCAAACGTGTTCCTCGAGGAGGGCACCGATCCGGTCGACACGGCCCGCGGCGAGCTGCGCCCGCTCGGGCGCAGCGGACAGAGCCCGCTCGTGCCGGTCTTCCCGAGCCCGATCGGGAGCTTCGAGCTCCGGAGCAGCGACGACGATCTGCTCGAGCTGCCGGGCGACGTGAAGCTCGAGTTCGACGGCACCACCCTCGTGGGCGAGGCGATCCTGCCGCCGAACGGGGTGCGGCGCATCGACCCGGCGAGCGGCCGGCCGCTCGTGGGCGACGCGCCCATAGGCGCCCCCAGTCCGACGGGCCACGAGGGGGTCAGTCGCGACGGGCTCGGCGCGGGCGCTTCCGCCGGATAGTACACCCGGATCGGGATCGACCCGCCGGGTCCCGCCACCTCGCGGCTCTCGACTTTGGCCACTTCCTCCGGCTGCCCCTGGAGCGCCACCAGCGG
>CAYYUT010000098.1:0-1022 GCA_964474935.1 uncultured Spirochaetales bacterium | reverse complement strand
GCGAGCGGCCGGCCGCTCGTGGCCGACGCGCCCTTCGGCGCCACCTGTCCGACGGGCCACGAGGAGTTCTGTCGCGACGTGCTCGACGAGGGCGACTTCGATTCGGCCGGCAACGGCAAGGCCTGGGACGCGCTCTGTCGCATGACCCGCGACTTCTTCCCGGTCGGGTTCCTCCCCGAGGATCTCGAGCCCATGGGCCGCTGCGTGCTCGACATCTTCAATGCCCGCGAGTCGAGCGACTTCGACTTCCTGTCCGAGGCCCCGCTCGAGGGCCTGATGGCGAACCTCTCGCTCGTGCTCGCGGGAAGCGCCGAGGGCCGCGGGGTGCTCGAAGGCCTCACGAACCACGAACTTTCGGCGGACCAGATGCCGCTCGTGGCGCTCAACTTCTTCGACCCCGGGTCGGGCTCGGAGCCGCTCCAGTCGAACGGACTCGAGGACGGGCTCACGCCCGAGCAGCAGAGCCACCTCGGCTGCGGACTCCTGTGGGAATCGGACTGCGACGTGGACGGCCTGCGGACCGGGCCCGGCGGCTTCCCGCCGCTCTTCGGACTCGCGCACCGCGGGCCGAACGGGCCGAGCTCGCTCTACCGCATCGACCCGCTCACCGGTGATGCGGTCTTCATCGGGGCCCTCGGCTTCGAGCGCTGCTCGGGCATGGACGGCCTCGGGGGGAGACTGCTGGCGACCTGCGAGCGCTCGGACGGATCGAACACCAACGTCCTGGTCGAGGTCGACCCCGAGACCGGCGTGGCGACCGAGATCGGCCCCACCGATGTCGAGGAGTTCGACGAGACGATCGCGGGCCTCTCGCAGAATCCGGAGAGCGAGCTCCTCTTCGCCTATGTGGAATCGAGCGACGGCCTCGGAACGATCGATCCCAGCACGGGGGCGCTCACCTTCCTCGGGAGCACCGGGGCCGACTGCTGCGGCAACGGAATCGCCTTCGCGCCCGACGGACGGCTCCTCCACGCGAACGAGGACGACCTGAGCGAGCTCGATCAGACGACCGGAGCCGCCAC
>CAYYUT010000097.1:0-9077 GCA_964474935.1 uncultured Spirochaetales bacterium | reverse complement strand
CAGCAGTGCATCGAGCCGCTCGGCCAGGGCCGCCGGGCTGTCGGCCCCGATCACGGTCGCGCCGCGCAGCGGCGGCTTCAGGTCTGCAATGTCCAAGGTCATCTCCGGTGGGCGGCCTGGAACCGGAACGCGGGCTCCGGATCGGGTCAGTCGGCCGGGTACGTGCTCCTCGAGGACGGCGTGGAAGTTGGTGCCCCCGAAGCCGAAGGCGCTGACGCAGGCGGTGCGGACGCCGTTCGTCGGCGCGTCCCAGGGCTTGGCCTCCCCGTTCACGAAGAAGGGCGACGCCGCCCAGTCGACCTTCGGATTCGGCGTCTCGGCGTTGAGGCTCGGGGGCAGCACTTTCTCGTGGAGGGCTAGCGCAACCTTTAGCAGGCCCGCCGCTCCCGCCGCGCCCTTGAGGTGGCCGATGTTCGACTTGACCGATCCGAGCGGGACCGATCCGGGCCGGAGCCCCGCGTTCGCGAAGATCGCGTGCAGGCTCTCGACCTCGACCACGTCGCCCACCCGGGTGGACGTCCCGTGGCCTTCCACGAGCCCGACCCGCGCCGGATCGACGCCTCCGATGCGCCAGGCCCGCTCGATCGCCAGACGCTGGCCCTTCGGATTGGGCGCGGTGATGCCTTTGCCACGTCCGTCGCTCGACCCGCCGATCCCGCGCAGCACGGCATAGATCCGATCCTCGTCGCGCTCGGCATCGGCGAGCCGTTTCAGGACGAAGAAGGCTGCGCCCTCGCCCATCACGAAGCCGTCGGCCCCGTCTCCGTAGGGGCGGGTGCCCGTCGCCGATAGCGCACCGATCTTGCAGAACTTGACGAAGGTCGAGGCCCCCATATTGCGATCGATGCCGCCGGCGACGACGCAGTCGTACTCGCGCTCGACGAGGCCCTCGGCGGCGGCGTCAATGGCCGCGAGCGCCGACGCACAGGCCGCGTCGCACACGAAGTTGGGGCCGTGCAGATCGAAGAGGTTGGCGATCCGGCCCGCCATGCAGTTCGCGAGCTCGCCCGGCATGGTGTCTTCGCTGATCGGGGGCAGCCGCTCCCCGATGCGTTCGCGGAACTCGCGCGCGATGGCTTCGCGGGTGGCGTCGGGCAAAGCGGCGAAGGCGGCGGTGTCGGCCAGCGCCGCGGCGTACTCCGGGAACTGGATCCGGAGCGTCGTCTCGTAGTGGCGCTCGCCAGCCATGGCGTTTCCGATCACGCAGGCCGTGCGTTCGAGGTCCAGCGGGCGCTCGGGATGTCCGGCGTCGATCAGGGCGGCGCGGGCGCAGGCGACCGCCCACTGCTGCGCCACGTCCATGGCGTCGGCGACCTTCGGAGGCACCGGCAGCCGCCAGCCCATCGGGTCCCAGGTCCAGTCGCGTACCCACCCGCCGATGCGCGAGTAGGTCTTGTCGGGGGCCGTCGGGTCGGGATCGAAGTAGCGCGCCGGGTCCCAGCGATCGGCATCCACATCGGTGATGCTGTAGCGGCGCTCGACGACGTTCCGCCAGAAGGAGGAGGCGTCCGGAGCGTCGGGGAGGATCGCCCCCACGCCCACGATCGCGATGGCTCGATGCGCAGCGTCTTCCATGTCGCTCCTGGCGGGCCCGGCTCCGTGCCGCGCCTGCCGCCGTTCATCCCGCGCGCCCGTAGAGCACGTCGGCGGCGCGTTGCATGTCGTCGAGCGTGCCCGCCTGGACCCCGAAGATCGCCTCGACCCCGAGCGCCTTGGCGAGGGTCGGGACGTCCGACTGGCCTTCGGGCACGGCCCCGACGATCCAACGCAAGGCCTCGCCGCCCACGCGCGCCGCCGCTTCGCGCGCGAAGATCCGAGACAGGACGGCGAGGGCCGGCGCATGGAAGCGATCGTGCGACTTCTCGGGCAGGCTGCCGTCGGCGGCGGCCGCCGCACGTCGCGCGAAGCTCGCCGCACATTCGGCGTAGCTGACCCATTCGCCCACGCGCAGGAGGACGTGCTGGTTGCGGGTGAGCCGCGCGGTGCGGGCGCATTCGAGCGCCTCCGCGAGGGCGCGGTTCGCCACCGCGGCCGCGTCGGCTCCGCACTCGGGATGGGTCTGGTGCAGACGCTCGAGGGCGTCGGAGGCCTCGTGGTAGTGGCGGCCACGGGTCTTGAGGTGCTGCTGCCATCGATCGCGCGCGATCGTCATCTCCATGATCTCGGACGTGCCCTCGTAGATCGTGGTGATGCGCACGTCGCGCTTGATCTTCTCGACCAGATACTCGTGCGTGTAGCCGTAGCCACCGAGGGCCTGGATGGCGGCGTCGGCCGCCAAGTTGCCGGCCTCGGTCGCGAGATACTTGGCGATGGCGCCCTCGGTCGTGAGGCTGCCTTCGCCGGCGTCGAGACGCACCGCAGTCTCTTCGATGTAGGCACGGGCCGCCTCGAGGCGGGCCGCGTGTGGCACGATCAGCTTGAAGCTGTAGCCGGGCTTCTCGGAGAGGGGTCCGCCGGCCTGGATGCGGTCGACCGAGTAGGCGATCGCGCGGTCGAGTGCGGCCCAGCCGCCGCCGAGCCCGAAGGCCGCCACCATCAGACGCGTGTAGCCGAAGACGGCCTGGGCCTGCTGGAGCCCCTGGCCCTCGACACCTCCCACGAGCCGGTCGACGTCGACGCGCACGTCGTCGAGGGTCAGGGCGGCGGTATTGCTCGAGCGGATGCCGTGCTTGTCCTCGGGCTTCTCGGCGCCGAAGCCCGCTTCTCCCTTCTCCACCACGAACCAGCTCGGCCCGCCGGGCGCATTGGCCAGGATCGTGCACACGTCGGCGACGGCGCCGTTGCTGATCCACTGCTTGCGACCGTTCAGGAGGTAGCCGACGCGCTGACCGTCCTCGTCGATCGGGGTCGCGGTGGTGCGGAGGGCGGCGAGGTCGCTTCCGGCCTCGGGCTCCGTCGCCCCGTAGGCCATCAGGATCCCGCGCTCGGCGATCGCGCCCAGCCAGGTCTCCTGCTGCTCCTCGGTCCCGCCCACCCGGATGGGGTCGCTCCCGAGGAACGTGGCGAGCAGGCCCGTGGCGATGCCGAGATCGACGCGGGCCAGCTCCTCGCAGAAGCGATAGACGTCGAACGCTCCGCCCCCCATTCCCCCGAAAGGTTCGGGAACGAACAGGAGCTGCAGGCCGACGTCCGGGCCACACATCTCCCGGACGATCTCGAGTGGCATCTCGTCTCGCGCATCGAAGCCCAGCAACACCTCGTCCGGGAGACGTTGCTTGGCGTAGTCGTGCAGGGTTTCAATGGCGAGAGCGAGCGATTCCCGATCCAGTCCGGCGTTGCCGGCAGCCATATTCCACCCATCGACGAGGAGGGATCCTCGCCCCGAAGTCGAACCCCCACTGTGACGACAGGAGGCACGCTGGCGCTATCAGGTCGGCGACAGTCCAACCCGGTGTCGCGTCGCCGAGTCGTCACCTCTTACTACCGCCCCGAGCCTGTCGGCTCAAGTGAAGTCCCGAGAGAACCGATGGCGTGCTCGGGGGGGACATCGTGCGACGGCGCACCCGCTTCCTGGTCTGGCTGCTCGTCGGCAGCGGCATCGCCGCCGCCGTCGGGGCGGGCGTCGTCCGCGCTCCGTCGTCGGCCCCCGACCCGGCGGCTGGCGTGTCCCGGCCGGCACATTCGCCGAATGTACTCCTCATCGGCATCGATACCCTGCGCGCCGATCGGCTCGGTCCGTGGGGCGGCTCGGCCGAGACCCCGGCGATCGACCGGCTCGTCCGGGAGGGCGTCGTCTTCCGACGGGCGCGTTCCGTGGCGCCGGCGACGGGGCCCGCATTTGCCTCGATCATGACCTCTCGGTTCCCGCCCAGCCATGGCGTGGTGCAGAGCGCCATGGAGCTCGACCGGCGAGTGCCCACACTGGCCGAGCGGCTTCGTCGCGAGGGCTACGCGACCGCGGCCTTCGTGAGCGCCTACGTTCTCGATGCGCGCTACGGACTCGACCGTGGCTTCGACCACTACGACGACGAGCTCGTCACGCGCTTCGGCGGCGCCCTCGAAGAGAAGGATTCGGTGACCCTCGCCGAGCGGACCGAGTCATGGCTCCGTAGCCACTCCGAGCGCCCGTTCTTCGTGTGGGCCCATGCCTTCGATCCCCATTCGCCCTATCGCTGCTGGCGGGACGACTTCGGCGATGGCGACGAGCTCCACGGTCGCTGGCTCGTCGAGACGATGCAGCAGGTCGGTCGACGCGAGGGCGGGGCCGCTCGCCTCGCGAGGCTCCACCGTTGCTACCAGCGCGAGGTGGAGCACGTCGATCGCCTCGTGGGACGTCTGCTCGCGACCCTGGATGATCTGGGAGTTCGCGAAGAGACCCTGGTGGTGCTGGTGGCCGACCACGGCGAGGCATTGGCCGAGCGGAGCGGCTACATCGGCCACATCCACTCGCTGCACGAGCCGGTCCTCCACGTGCCGCTGATCGTGCGCTTCCCGGACGGTCGCTTCGCCGGACGAGTCGACGAGCGACCGGTGTCGAGCCTCGACATCCTGCCCACCGTGCTCGAGGCGCTCGACCTGCCACGGGAGTCTGGAGTCGCCGGAGAGAGCCTCGTCGCCGTGCTGGACGGAGCGCCGCGACGGGCGCGGCCGCACGTGTCCATGCGCGAGCCCGCCCACTGGTTCGAGGAAGGAGAGGCGTTCGCGATCTACGAGGCGGAATGGAAGTTGATCGACTATCAATCAGCGCCCCCCGAGCTCTATCATCTGGCCTCCGACCCCGCGGAGCGGGTGAACCTGGCGGAGCAGCACCCCGACCGCGTCGTGGCCCTCCAGGCGGCGCTCGCCGCGTGGAAGCGCGAGGTCGGCTACCGCAAGCGATGGACGACCGGCGTGCGCCGATGGCTGCGTCGGGCCAAGCACGCGACCCTGGCCTGGATCGCACGCGAGGAGCCGCTGCCCGACGTCGCGGCCCAGGACGCGCGCGACCTCGACCCCGAGGAAGTTCGCCAGCTTCGGGCCCTCGGCTACCTGGAGTGATGGGTCGAGGCCGTCAGGCTCCGTCGAGGTCCCAGTAGTCGAGCGGCTTTCCGTAGTGCGCGAGGAAGCGGGCCATGTCGGGTCGGAGCGCGTCGACCACGCGCCGACGAACGGCCGGATCCCACTCGGGACGCTCTTCGAGGGGCCGTTTCAGCAGGCGACGTATCCAGCCGGCCAATGACGGGGGAAGGCTCGCGAAGACCCGCGCGGCGCCCGGCAGCCGGCGCAGGGCGTGACCGACGGAGGTGTCGGCATCCCGCCCGAGCGATACGTTCCGCGCGCTGCCCGAATCGGCGGGCTCGAAGGTCGAGTCGACGCCGAGGAACTCGAAGCAGCGTGCCAGGACCGAGCGCGCGTCGGCGACGAGGTCGTCGAAGAAGACCACCAGGATCTGCTCGTCTGGGAAACGCGCGCGATAGCGTCCGATCTGGTCCCAATAGCGGCTCGTCGCGACCATCTGGGGATGGCGCTCGAGCGCGCCCATGAAGTCGTCGCCGGCCTCGCGACCCGTGAAGCGGAGGTGCAGATAGGTGGACTCGATCCGCTCGATCGGGTGTCGCACGATGTAGACCAGGCGGGCTCCCGGGAGCCGGTCGGCCACCCGCGCAGCGGCGTCGGGCCGGAGCGGATGCATCGTATACGAGGTACTGCCCTCTCCGACGACTCGGCGGTCACCGGCTTCGGCGAAGTTCTGGAGGTAGTGGGACCACCCGCGGGCGTAGTTCTCGTCGAGCGAAAAGAAGTGCGGCTCCTTCTCGGGCGCGACGTAGACCTCCGGGTGTTCGCCGAGCAGCTCGCACAGAGTCGTGGTGCCACATTTCTGGGCGCCGATCACGAGGAAGCTGGGCGCTCCGGGCGGTGTCTGGGCTGTGACCGCCCGCGAGTCGCTCCGCGGGCGATGCTTGCGGTCCGTGATGCCCGGATGCTGGTGCGCTCCCATCCGCTCGCCGACCTTAACAGGGAGCTGGTGGGCCCGCTCGGGCTTCTTCGTCAGCCGGTCGCTGGGAGCGATCGGGCGAAGCGGAAGGCACGGGCCGTCGTGGCCGAAGGCCTATACTCGAAGGATGGTTCCCGACCTGGATGGTCTCTCCCATGGGCTCCCGGTGCTCTTCGCGCTCTTCGTCTGGTGGTTCAGCACGGGCCTGATCCTGTATCTGAACGGTCTCCCGCGCCCCACCTACCGCTGGAGCCTGTTGGCAGCGAGCGGATTCCTGGTCGCCGGCATGTTCGGCCTGCACGTCAGCCGGCTCGATCCGAGCCCTTACGGGGCGTACGTCGCATTCACCTGCGCCGTGCTCGTCTGGGGCTGGAACGAGATGGCCTTCCTGATGGGCTTCCTGACGGGGCCGCGCCGCGAGGCCTGTCCCGAGGGCTGCAACGGCTGGCGCCACGTCCGCCACGCCGTGGCGAGCATCTTGTGGCACGAGCTGGCGATCGCGGCCTCGGGTGTCCTCGTCCTCGCATTGCTCTGGAATGCTCCCAACCAGGTCGGTGCCTGGACCTTTCTGGTCCTCTGGGTGATGCGGCTCAGCGCGAAGCTGAACGTGTTCCTCGGTGTTCCGAACCTGAGCGAGGCGCTGCTGCCCGATCACCTGCGCTACCTGACCCGCTTCTTCACCCGCCGCGGCATGAACCAGCTCTTTCCGCTGGCCATCACGGCGTCGACGGTCGTCACCACGTTGCTGGCCCTGCGCGCCGTGGACCCGCGCGCGACCGCTTTCGAGGCGACGGGATCGACCCTCGTGGCCACGATGATGGCGCTCGCGGTCCTGGAGCACTGGTTGCTCGTGGCGCCCATCTCGGTCGATGCGCTGTGGGGCTGGGGCATGCGCTCGCGAAGCCGACGCACGCCACCCGATGGGCGACGGGGAGGGTGGCTCCCATCCTAAGGCCCGGGAGGGCTCGGTCAGGCTCGAGGGGGCTCGGGCGCCCGAGGACGCCTGGCCAGTCGACCAGGCGTCCAGATCTCCCGGCGCCCGCGGGTGCGAGCCGCTACGGGTGCGGCGCCGCCAGGTTGGGATAGTCCTTCAGCATGCTCGCGCCGTAGAGCGGCTTGGCCACGCCCTGGTGACAGGTGGTGCAATTGACCTTGAACACGTCCCCTTCGGGCCCCTTGCGGTTGTCCGGGAAGACATCGGTCAACGACTCCATGTAGGTGGTGTTGATGTCGCGCACCATGCGGATGCCGTACCAGGCCGTGACCCGCTGCGGCGTGCTCGTCTCCCACGGCGAGAACGACCGGCTGTTGTGGCAGTAGTTGCAATTGACGCCGAGGGCGTTCGAGACGTGCATCATCAGACCGTAGGTCTTCTCGGTCTGCTGAATCGACATCACGTGCTCGTTGGGCAGGGCCTTGCCTCCCTGTACCCGGATCTCGGTGTCGCTCCGCAGGTAGGGTCCGAAAGGATCGTAGGGGAGTGAGGCCAATCCGACGTCGTTCGCCGGCGAGTTCTGGCCTGCCTTGTTCCCGACGAGCCCCATCGGTCGCTCGTCGGACTGGAGCACCCAGTAGTTGGACGGCACCCCCTGACCCCGGTGGCAGGTGTAGCAGGTGACGCCCGTCTCTCCGACGTGGTCCTTCCACTCGCTGTTGATGTGCTGGGTCATCTGAATCATGCGCCGCGAGACCGTCTTGGTGTACATCGAATCGTCGGCGAATCCCCCGGCGCCGTGGCAGTACGTGCACCCCTGTTGGGGCGACACCCAGAGGGTGATGGCGCCCATCAGGCGGGTGAACTCCGCCGCGTTCGTATGCCCGAGGACCTGGACGTTCTGGTAGATCTCGCTCGACTTCGGCCCGCCGGGATCGACCGGGGGCAGGGGGTCGGGGGCCTGGTTGGCTTCGAGCAGCTCGGATTGCAGCCGTGGATTCACGACCTCCTCGGCTCCGAGCCCACGGAAGTTCAGCTGGATCGCGTCGACGGGTGGACGTTCGCAGGCGGCCAGCAGAACGGTCCCGAGCACCATGGACGCGACGTACGCGAGTTGCGATCTGACCATCAATTCGTACCACCCGGGAGTGTTGCCGGATCCACCACCGGCGGGAAGACCTCAGGGTAGGACGGCGCCACTCCGTGCTTCACCGCCCAGAGGTACCAGTTGTCGACCACGGTGCCGGTCAGCAGGATCCCGATCCCGCCCGTCAGCGGCACGAGGACGGCGAACCACCATGCCCAGCGGTGGATCGATTCCATCGAGGCATTGAACCCCATCGTCCAGCGCCAGAAGAGGGCCAGCCGCTCGGACGCGGTGCCGCGGCTCACGACCTGCTCGAGCTCGCGGTCGCCGCCGAACCGGCTCACCGCCAGGATCGAGGCGCCATGCATCGCGAAGAGCAGGGTCGAGCCGTAGAGGAACGCGATCGAGAGCATGTGGAACGGGTTATAGAAGAGATTGCCATATCGGATCGAGAAGGCCGCGGTCCAATCGAGATGCGGGAAGAGACCGAAGGGAACGGCTTCGGCCCAGCTCCCCATGAAGATAGGTCGGATGAAGCCCAGGACCAGATAGAGCCAGATGGCCGCAGCGAAGGCCCACGCGACATGCGTGCCGAGTCCGAGGGACCGGGCGCGCGAGTACATGCGCCACCACCAGAGCAGGATCGACGCGGTGAGAAAGAAGCCCGCCATCAGCCACCAGCCGCCTTCGTTCAGGGGCGGAAGGCTGAGCCCGTACTGGGGCGACGGCGGCTCGAGGGCCAGCCAGGGAAGCTGGCGGATGAACTCGATCGGGCTCCAGCCGACCGATGCCCACATGTTGAGACCGATGATCTCGATGGCCACGAAGCCGCACAGCAGCGAGGCCACGCCAGGCCAGCCGAGATAGATCTGTCCTACCTGAGCGTCACCGATCTTGCCATAGAGATACGAGAAACTGGCCAGGCCACGCCGCGGCCAGCTCTCGGCCGGCAGGTCGAGGCCGGGGGCGGGTGCGGTCCGGACCTGCACCCGGGTAAAGAGATTCTGATACTCAGCCATGGAAGTGCTCCTGCCTTCGGTCCAGATCTAGTTCCAGATCGGGAGATTCAGCCACCAGTTCCACCATTCCGGCCAGCCCCGGGTCCAGAACGGTCCGCTGATCACGATGCACACGGCGCTGAC
>CAYYUT010000096.1:0-9113 GCA_964474935.1 uncultured Spirochaetales bacterium | reverse complement strand
AACGGCCTCGACGGACACCAAGACCACCACCATGGAGATCAAGGGCCGCGACCTCGTGGCCGGCATCCCGAAGATCGTGGTGACGAGCAGCGACGAGATGCGCGAGGCGCTCGTCGAACCAGTGCACGCCATCGTCGAGACGGTTCATCTCACCCTCGAGCGCACGCCCCCCGAGCTGGCGGCCGACATCGTCGACCGCGGCATCATGCTCGTGGGGGGAGGCTCGCTGCTCCGCGATCTCGACCATCTGCTCCGCGAGGAGACGAAGCTACCCATCCTGCGCAGCGACGATCCCTTCACGGCCGTCGCCACCGGCGCCAGCACGGTGCTCGACAACCTGTCGCTCCTGAAGGAAGTCTCGATCGACTGAGATCGGGATCGCCGGGTCCCGGGCGCTCAGTCTGGCGAGAGGACCGCGAGCGCGAGCTGCATCGCCAGCTGGAGATCGCCCGACACCTGGATGCGCCCGGCCATGAAGGCCTGCTGCGGATCGAGACGGCCCCCGCGGAGCTCGGCGTAGGTGGCCTCGTCCACCTCGAGGACGCAGGCGGGCGTGTCGGGCGGCGCGCCACCGAAGCCGACGCCGAGCGAGAAGCCGTCGGGGCCGGTCACGGCGAAGCGCAGCGCCCCCTCCACCTGAACGAGCATCTCGAGCTTCGAGCGGGTGAGCTTGATCGAGCCGGCCAGGCCCGAGAGTCCCCCGAGCAACGCCAGCGCCGAGTCCCCGGCCTCGGCGGCGAGCCGTTCGAAGGCGACGCGGTCCTGCACCACGCGGATCGCCGGCGGCTGCTCGGGCTCCGGCCCCGCCTGCATCAGGCCGTCGTTCACGTTCAGGAAGAACGGCTCGCCGTCCACCTCCACCGCCAGCGTGGCCCGCACCGCACGCATGTCCTCGAGAGTGCGCCTCGCCTCGCTCACCGCCCGCTCCTGCTCGGCGAGCACGCGGTTCCATTGGGCCGGCATGCGTTCGGTGAAGAACTCGTGCGGGTCGAGGACGTCCCGGTCCATCAACGTCGCCCGCGGCGCTGCCAGTGGTCGACGTTCCGCTCGTGCTCGTCGAACGTCTTGGCGAACACGTGCGTCCCGTTGTTCTTCGAGACGAAGAAGAGGTATTCGCTCTCCGCCGGGTCGAGCACGGCCTCGAGCGCCGCGGCGCCGGGGTTCGCGATGGGTCCGGGCGGGAGTCCTTCGATCTTGTAGGTGTTGTAGGGGTTGTCGCCGTTCTCGAGGTCGCGTCGTCGGAGGTTGCCGTCGAAATCGGGGATTCCGTAGATCGTGGTCGGATCGGACTCGAGCCGCATGCCGCGCTCGAGACGGTTGCGGAAGACGCCGGCGATCAGGGGCCGCTCCTCCGCCGCCCCGGTCTCCTTCTCGACGATCGAGGCCAGGGTGACCACCTCGCGCATCAAGAGGCCCTGGGCCGCGGCCGACTCCGCGAGCGGCGCCCAGGCTTCGAGGAACTGGTCGACCAGCACCTCGGCCACCTCGCGCGCCGCGAGTCCGCGCGGCAGTCGGTAGGTCTCCGGGAAGAGATAGCCTTCGAGCGAGTCGCCCTCGACGCCGAGCGCCTCGGCCACGGCTGGATCGTTTGCGACCGCCAGGAAGGCGGCGCCGTCCACCAGGCCCCGCTCCTCGAGGCGCGCTGCGATCTCGCGCGCGGTCCATCCCTCCGGGAGGGCGACCTCGTAGGTCGTCACGCGTCCGCGGACGAACTGTTGGAGGATCCGGGCCGGATCGTCGGCGGACGAGATCGAGTACTCGCCCGCCTGGAGTCGGGTGTGTTCCCCACGCCAGCGCGCCAGGAACTCGAAGGCCAGGGCGCTCCCGATCAGCTGGCGATCCTCGAGCTGGTGGGCCACCCGACGCAGGCTCGAGCCCGGCTCGATCACGAAGCTCGCCGTCCGGGCTTCGTCGGCCGAGGCCACGCGGGGCTCGAGCCCGTTCTGGATCGGACCCAGCACGAAACCGGCCAGGACCAGTCCGAGCGCCAACGAGATTCCGATGCCGAGCAGCAGCTGTCTCATCCCCGAACGTCTCCCGGGTCGGGCGCCCGACGGAGGGCCCGGGTCTCCAGATAGGTCCGCAGCAGGATCGAGGCGGCGACCGAGTCGATCACGGCGCGGCGACGCGCCCCTTTCCGCCCGCTCTCGCGCAGCGCATTCTCGGCCTCGCGCGTGGTGAGACGCTCGTCGATCAGGTCGACGGGCAGCCCGGTCGCCGTACCGAGCTCGCTCGCGAAACGGCGCGCGGCGGCGGCTTCGGGGCCCCGACGGCCGCTCATGTGGATGGGTAGACCGACCACGACCGACCCCACCTCGTGCTCCACGATCCAGCGCTTCATGGCTTCGAGGTCGCGCTTGCCACCCCGGCGCTCGATCATACCTGCCGGCGAAGCGATGCGTCCCTCGGGATCGGACAGGGCGAGTCCGATGCGTCGGCTGCCGAGATCGATCCCCAGAACCCGCATGACCTTCCTACCGTAGTAGAAGGTCGGCAGGCGGTCACCGCGTTCGCTGCCCGTTTTCGTGCTCGCTTCGCCCTCGCCTCTGCGCGGCCTCAGCGCCGGGCGGCCAGCGCCCGGGTCGCGGCCTGGGCCAGACGCGGATTGCGGCCCTCTGCGACGTCGCGGAGGGTGGCCTCGGCGGCGGTTCCGGGCACATGGGCGAGGGCGGCCAGGGCCTTCTGTTGCAGCTCGCGCAGCTCGCGTCGCCCGAACAGCTTTCGGCGGCCGATCAGTCGTCCGAGCGGGGCGGCGGCCTCGGGATGACCCGAGCGTCCGAGCGAGCGCACGATCTCCTGGGCGATCGCGCCGCGACCCGTGCGCCGGTCGTCGAGCGCGCGGCCGAGGATGTCGATGCCGTCGGGCCGCGCCGTGGCGCCCAGGCAGTAGGCCGCCGCGATCCCGACGTCGGCGCGCGGGCTCCGAAGCGCGCGCGCGAGCGCCTCGAAGGCCTCGTCGTCCCCGACGCGGGCCAGCGCCTTGACCGCTTCGGCGCGAACCGGCCGCGTCTCGTGCTCGAGGAGCGCGGCGAGCGCGGCCACGGACCGTTCGTCTCGGAGGTCGCCTGCCAGACGGGCCGCGACGAGTGCCCGCTCGCCTCGGCCGTCCCGCAGGGCGCGACCGATCTCGGCCGTCATGCGTCGTCCCAGTGCGATCGCGATGCCGAAGAGCTGGGCGCGCCGATCGGCGTCGCCCTGCTGCTCGATGGCGGCGAGCAGCGGCGCGGCGACCTCCTCGCCGAGCTCCACGAGGATTTGGCTGGCGCGCAGCCCGGCCGCCGGATCGGGACCGGTGGCGCGGTCCATCACGTCGGCGAGTCGGCGTCCGCGGACCATCTCGGCCAGCAGTCCCCGCGCGAGCTCGCGACACGGGTGGGGCTCGCCGCCTCGCGTGTGCGAGAACACCACCAGGATGGCTCGGTAGGCCTCGTCCAGCCGTTCGTCGCCATCGAGGGTGGCCACCGTCCGGCAGACCTTCGCGCCCAACGACCGGTATCGATCGGGATCCGTGCAGCCGTCGAGGGCGCGCAGGTCCGCCACCAGCTCGGCGTCGGGCGGACCGGTCGGGGTCGCGAGGTGCAGGGACGCGTCGGGCTCGTCGGTCTCGTGCGGGCGCGTCTCGTCGGACGCGGCGTCGGGGAGGGGCGGGCTCGGGGGGTCGTTCGCGAGGGCGCGCAGCCCCCGGCCGTCCTCGCCGGGGTTCGACGCCTCGCTCGTCCCGGGCTCCTCGTTCGGCCTCTCGGCGTCGTTCACGCAGGCGGCCAGGTCTGTGCCGGCCGATCCGGCAGCGGGCGGTGCGACCGCCTCGATGGGGGCCTCGGCCGGAGATGCCACGTCTGTGTCGGGCGGTCGGAGTGCGGCCTCGGCGGGGACGTCGGCCGCCCCGAGCTCGATTCCCTGGCGGGCGCGGCAGAACAGCATGCGCTCGGCACCGCCGAGCTTCGCCACCTCCTCGGGATCGGTGGCCAGCATCTCGACCAGCGCATCGAAGTCGCTGAACTCGAGGGACCGATCGAGCCGCAGGCTCTCGACGCCCCGCTCGGTGAGGCGGATGGCCAGCTCGACGAGCCGGCGCCGCTCGAGACGCGCGAGCCTCGCGCCCCGAAGGGCGAAGCCGTCGGCGTCGACGCGAAGCTCGAGCGGTCCCTGGCGCGCCAGCTCGGCGTGCCAGGCGCGATAGGCGCGTTCGTGGGTGTGGGTGCACCGGGGGTCCGAGCTGGGATAGAACTCGCGGCTGCGCAGCGCCCGCTGGAGCTCGACCAGCAGCGGCGCGACGTCGTTCGCCGTGCGCGCCCCGTCGATCTCCCGCATGCTCTCGGCTGCCTGCATCCTCGACTCCAGCCCCGCCGTCCGCGGGCGCGCACGGCTTGGTCCATCGGCGGGACGGCTCCCGGGCTTGAACTGCAAACCGCTGGAAATGCAGGGGAAATCAAGTCGCCTGGAGCCCGGCTCGAGTGTCCGACGAACACGGGTCGGTCTTGGCGCCGTGGACGCCCCGGGGCTACCTTTCCGACTGCGCGGCGTCCCCCAAGCGCTCGCCGGTGCTCCGTGGATCCTCCCCACGGTCCCAGGTCGGAAGAAGATCGAACCGCAGCCCGACAATCGCTCGGACGACTCCCGAAGCGACGCATTCACCCGATTGGCCCGCCGCGAGATCCGGGGTCCGAAACGTACGCTCGCGCTCGGCGTGGCCACCGTCGCGGGCGTCGGGCGCTTCCCGGTCGGGCCCGGAACCATGGGCTCGGCCGCTGCCGTCCTCGTCGCCGCTCCCTGGCTCTGGGGCGATTGGGGTCTCGGAAGTCTGCTCGTGGTGATCGCGGTGCTGGCGGGGGCCGGGCTCTGGGCGTCGGGCGTGGCGGGTCGGATCCTCGGCCGCGCAGACGACGGCCGCATCGTCATCGACGAGGTCGTCGGTCAGCTCCTCGCGCTGGTTCCGCTGGTGTCGCTGCCGCCGGCGCGGATCTGGCCCTGGGTCGTGACCGGATTCGTCCTCTTCCGGTGCTTGGATATCTGGAAGCCCGGTCCCGTGGGTTGGGCCGAGCGGGGCTTCGTGGAGGGGGTGGCGGTGATGGCCGACGACGTGGTCGCTGGGGTTCTGGCCGCAGCCATCCTCGCAGGGCTGCTCGCGGTCGTACCGATGTGGCCCACGGGGCTGGCCGCGCTGGCGCCGTGGGGCTCCTGGGTCGGGGTGGGAGCTCGCTGATGGCCGAGATCCTCACCATCGGAGACGAGCTGCTGCGCGGCGAGATCGTCGACTCTAACAAGTCGTTCCTGTCCGAGCGCCTGCTCGGTCTCGACATCGAGACCCGCTTCCACGCGTCGGTTCGCGACGACCCGGAGGACATGACCGATGCCTTCCGACGGGCCGCGCGCCGCAGTCGTATCGTCATCGTCTCGGGCGGGCTCGGGCCCACGCGCGACGATCTCACCATCGAGGTGCTCGCCGAGAGCTTCGGGCGGAAGCTGGTGGTGCACGAGCCTTCGCTCGAGGCCATCCGGAGCTTCTTCGCACGCTTCGGCCGCAGCATGAGCGAGAACAACGCCAAGCAGGCCCGTTTTCCCGAGGGTGGCGAGCCGTTGCCGAACCCGGAGGGAACGGCGCCTGGCTGCATGCTGCGCGAGGGCGACACGGTCTTCTTCTGTCTGCCCGGAGTGCCGCGAGAGATGCGCCGGATGATGGACGAACAGGTCATCCCGCGGATCGCGGCGGCCCGGCCCGGCAGCGATGTCGTGCGCTCGCGCCTGCTTCGCACCTTCGGGCTCGGCGAGTCGAATCTCGACGAGCTCCTGCACGACGCCGTGGTCGAACCCGGCGTGATCCTCGGCTTCCGGACGGCCTTCCCGGACAACTACGTGCGCGTGCTGGCCCGCGCGTCGAACGTGGTCGAGGCCGACCGGCTGCTGGACGGCGCCAGCGCGGCCGTACGCGAGCGCCTCGGGGCGCTGGTCTACGCCGAGGGCGACCAGAGCCTCGAAGAGGTGGTGGGCGCGCGCCTCCGGGCGACCGGAGATCGCATCGCGGTGGCCGAGTCGTGTACGGGTGGGCTGCTGGCCGAACGGCTCACCGCGGTGCCGGGCTCGTCGGACTATTTCCTCGGTGGGGTCGTGGCCTACTCGAACGCCGCCAAGACCGCACTGCTCGGGGTCCCCGAAGCGCTGATCGAGACACACGGCGCCGTCTCCCAGCCGGTGGCGGAGGCCATGGCCCAGGGGGCGCGGGTGCGCTTCGGCGCCGAGCTCGGCGTGGCGACCACCGGGATCTCCGGGCCGGGCGGCGGGAGCGACGACAAGCCGGTCGGGCTGGTCTACGTGGCCGTCTCCGATCCGCACGGAACCGAGGCCACGGGCTTCGAGTTCCCGTTCGACCGGCTCCGCCATCGCCAGCTCACGAGCCAGGTCGCCCTCGACTGGGTGCGGCGCCTGATCCTCGGCGTGGAGCGTGTGGCCCCCCGCTACCTGCGGGTGCAACGGTGAGATGGTCGGCGCGGGTCCGTCGCTGCGCGCGTTCTTCGCACTCGAACTCGGCGAAGAGGCCGCGCGCGTGGCGGCCGAATGGCAGCAGCGGCTCCGTGCGCTCGACCAGGACGACGTCGTGCGCTGGGTGCGACCGGAGGGCATGCACGTGACGCTCCGCTTCCTCGGCGACATCGAGCGCGGGACGGTCGGTCCGCTCTGCCGGACGGTGGCCGGCACGGTCGGAGCGGTGGCGCCCTTCGAGGTCGGGCTCACGGCGCTCACGGCCTTTCCGTCGCGCCGCCGTCCCAAGGCGCTGGCGATCGGGCTCGGGCCCGAGGCGCCCCTCGCCGATCTGGCGGCGGCCGTCGAGGCCGGGGTGGTGACGGCGGGCCTGGCTCCCGAGCGCCGCCGCTTCCGGCCCCATCTCACGCTCGGCCGCCTGCGCGGCCGCGGCACGCTCGCAGTCGACTCCGTGCCGTCGCCCCCGCGCTCGACGTTCCGCGTCCGCGAGGCCGTGCTCTTCGAGAGCCGGCTCGGTCCGGGCGGCTCCCGCTATCTCCCGCTCGAGCGATTGCCGCTCGGCGGCGCTCCACGCCTCGAACCCCAAGTCCCGGAGGACGTATGAAGATGAAGAAGCAGAACCCCAAGAGCAGCACGCCGGTCCGCGCCGCTGCGCCCGACATGCGCGGCCGTGCCATCGACATGGCCATCTCGACCATCGAGAAGCAGTTCGGAAAGGGATCGATCCTCACCATGGACCAGGAGGGCATCGATCGCGAGATCGAGGCCTTCTCGGCCGGCTCGCCGAGCCTCGACCTCGCACTCGGCATCGGCGGGTATCCGAGGGGTCGGGTCATCGAGATCTACGGTCCCGAGTCGAGTGGCAAGACGACGCTCTCGCTCCACGCGGTGGCGAGCGTGCAGCAGAAGGGCGGGGTGGCCGCCTTCATCGACGCCGAGCACGCGCTCGACGTGAGCTACGCCCGGCGGCTCGGCGTGAAGGTGGAGGATCTGCTGGTGTCACAGCCCGACACCGGCGAGCAGGCGCTCGAGATCGCCGACGTGCTGCTCCGCTCAGGAGCCATCGACCTGGTGGTCGTCGACTCGGTGGCGGCGCTGGTGCCCCGCGCCGAGATCGAGGGCGAGATGGGCGACCAGCAGCCCGGGCTCCAGGCGCGTCTCATGAGCCAGGCGCTTCGGAAGCTGACGGGTACGGTGTCCAAGTCGCACGCCTCGGTGATCTTCATCAACCAGCTGCGCATGAAGATCGGCGTGATGTTCGGGAACCCCGAGACGACGAGTGGAGGCAACGCGCTCAAGTTCTACTCGTCGATCCGGCTCGACGTGCGGAGTATCGGCGCCATCAAGGACGGCGATGCGGTGATCGGGAATCGGACGCGGGTGAAGGTGGTGAAGAACAAGGTGGCGCCTCCCTTCCGGCAGGCCGAGTTCGACATCCTCTACAACGAGGGCATCTCGCGGGAAGGCGACCTGCTCGATCTCGCCGTCGACTCGGGCATCGTCGAGAAGAGCGGTGCCTGGTTCTCGTACGAGGGCGAGCGCATCGGGCAGGGACGCGAGAACGCGCGCCGCTTCCTGAAGGAGAACTCCGACATCCACGAGCGGATCGCCGATGCCGTCTACGCCGCCAAGGGTCTGAAGCGGTCCGTTCCGGCCCAGGGGTCGGATTCGGACGATTCCCCCGAGGAGACCAGTGCCGCCGAGGCCTGATGGGCCTTCCCCGCCGGCGGCCCCGTGCGCGGCGCTGCCGGCACACACCCCAGGCGCTCGAGCGGACTCACACGGGCAGGGGACCAATCCCCTGTCCATGTGACCTCCTCGGAGCAGCGGCGCCCTGCTGCCGACGGGCTGCGCCCGGACGACGCGCTCAAGCCAGGCCCTCCATCGGTCGAAACGCGGATACGCCGACCGCGTGCGTCGACCCGCCCGCGGCGCCCCGATCGAGCCCGCTCGAGCCCGATCGCGCGCGATCGGCTTCGGCGGGGCTCGACCGGGCGAGATCGTCCGCCATTGCACTGCATTGCACCGCCTTGGAACAGAGTGGTAGCGGGAGCCGGGATTCCATGGCCGTCGACATCAACGAGATCCTCAAGATCGCCCTGAAGGGCGGCGCCTCGGACATCCACCTGAAGGCGGGGCTGCCCCCGATGTTCCGGGTGGACGGCATGCTGGTGCCGTTGAAGAACGGCGAACGTCTGCCTCCGGACGAGATCGAGGCCATGGCCTCCCGGATCATGAATCCCGTCCAGCGCGAGCGCTTCGAGCAGAAGCGGGAGGCCGACCTCGCCTACGGCATCCCGGGTGCGGGTCGTTTCCGCGTGAACGTGTTCCAGCAGCGGGGCACCGTGGGAATCGTCTTCCGCGTGATCCCGTTCAGCGTCCAGTCGATCGAACAGCTCAACCTGCCCAAGGTGGTCGAGACGATCGCGATGGAGAACCGTGGTCTGGTGCTGGTGACGGGGACGACCGGCTCCGGAAAGTCGACCTCGCTCGCCGCGATGCTCGACCACATCAACTCGAACCGGACCTGCCACATCATCACGATCGAGGACCCGATCGAATTCCTGATCAAGGACCGCCGATCGCTCGTCAACCAGCGCGAGGTGGACGTCGACACCAAGAACTTCTCCGCCGCG
>CAYYUT010000095.1:0-9128 GCA_964474935.1 uncultured Spirochaetales bacterium | reverse complement strand
CGTAGACGCCCGAGTCGCGGCGCTGGGCGGCGATGGACGAGATGTTCACCACGTGCACGGCGGCGCCGCAGGCGCGCATCGCCAGGACGGCGGCCTTGCAGCCGGCGAGCAGCGCGATCACGTTGGTCTCGAACATCGCACGCCACTGCTCGGGCTCGCCCTCGAGGATCGGGGCGGGGTAGGAGAGGCCGGCGTTGTTCACCATGATGTCGAGTCGACCCGTCTCGCGAACCGCCGAATCGACGAGGCCCTCGACCTGCGCGACATCACGGACGTCGACGGTCGCGACGCTCGCCTGGCCCCCGGCTTCGACGATGCGCTTCTGGCTGTCCTCCATGGCTGCCCGGGTCCGGCCGGCCAGGAAGACGTGGGCCCCGGCACGCCCGAGGCGCTCGGCGATGGCTCTCCCGATGCCGCTCGAGGCGCCCGTGACGATGGCGGTGCGGCCCGAGAGGACGGGAGACGGACTGTCGGTCATGGGGATCTCCTGGCGCGGTTCCGGTCGCGGTTCGGGTCGCGGTTCGGGTCGGGTGGGCGACATGGTAGGACGGACGGGGTGGTGGCGCCGCCATGCCTCGGGACGGAGGACCGGGCGCACGGGGGCCGGTACGGCCGGAGGCCCGCGGCGCGGAGGGGCGGGGCGCCGTCTGCGGCCCGCAGACGCATCCCGATGCAGGCGAACTCCCGGGGCAGGAGCTAGGTCCGTCCGATCTCGTCGAGGGGTCCCTGGAGCGGCCCGCGCTCGAGCGAATCGAAGCGGAGCGCCACGAGCCGTTCGATGCGCTCGGCGAGCACGGCATAGGTCTGGCGGAAGGCGGCGAGTCGCTCCGCCTCCGGGCCCTCGACCGCCGCCGGATCGTCCATGCCCCAGTGCGTCGTCAGGGGGTGTCCGGGCCAGATGGGGCAGGTCTCGCCTGCCGCGTTGTCGCAGACCGTGACGACGAGATCGAGGGCCGGCGCCCCTTCGCTCGCGAACTCGTTCCAGCTCTTCGAGCGCAGGTGCGCCGTGGCGTGGCCGTGGGCACGGAGCACCTCGAGCGCGAGGGGATGGACCGCCCCTTTCGGTGCGCTGCCGGCGCTGTGGGCCCGGAAGCGCGGTGCCCCCCTGTGGTCGAGCAGGGCCTCCGCGAGGATGCTCCGCGCCGAGTTGCCCGTGCAGAGAAAGAGCACGTCGATGCCCGAGTCGGCCATGGTCGTCCTCCAGCGCGAGCCGCGTGTGGAGATGCCCGCGTCCACGGTACCCTGGGAGCGCCGTCCGCCGCCGAGGGATACCTCATCCTCGCGGCTTGCGGCAGCAGGTGTCGATCGATACCGGTGCGCAGGGCTCGAACGGTTCGGCGAGAACGGGAGGGGATGGTTGGGGAGCGAGGGATCCGGCGCATCGCGCGCCGGCGGTGAGGGAATCCACAACGAGGACGCCTTTCTGGTCGAGGAAGGCCTTGGTCTCTACGTGGTGTGCGACGGGGCGAGCGGGACGCCGGCGGGCGAGGTGGCGTCGCTCGAGGCCGCGCGTGCACTCGAGGCGTTCGTCGAACGGTCCGATTCGGAGGTCGATCTCCGGGAGCGCGAGATCGCGCGCGAGGTGGTGGAGAACGCGATGGTCCACGCCCTGTCGGCCGTGGAGACGGCCGCCCACTCGAATCCGGCGCTCGATGGTCTCGCCACCACCATCACTCTGCTCCTCGTGCATGGGCGGGTCGGAGTGATCGGTCATCGCGGTGACAGCCGAGCCTATCTGGTTCGTCGACACCGCCTGCATCAGCTCACGGTCGACCACGCGCTCGCCGAGACCTCGGATCGGGCATCGGGGGCTTCGCAAGAGGCCGACGTCTTCGCCGTCGACCTCCAGCCCGGCGACACGATCCTGCTCTGCACCGATGGCGCCGAGGAGGCGATCCAGGACGCGACCCTGGTGCGCACCGCCGGCGATCTCCGGCCGCGCCTGCTGGCGAGCCGGATCGTGAGCGCCGCGAATCGGCTGCGTCCCGACCACGATGCCACCGTGGTCGTCGTGCGGGTGGCCGGAGACGACGAGGCCCGGCGCCTCGAGCTCTCGGATCCGCCCCATCCCACGGCGTTCGGCCACGCTCTCCCGCCGCGCCTTCGCACCTAGCACCCGACGTCCGCTCGGACGCAGCGCGGCTCATGGCTCCGGTCCGGGGGGTCCGCCCGTGAGCGAGCGGATGTAGGCCACTTCGTCCGGGTCGTAGGCGCCACCGTCCGCACGGAAGAGGTCGTGGAACCAGGGGGCGGGCTCGCCTTCGGTGCGGCGCAGCCAGGACTCCCACGGGTAGTGGGTCTGGGTACGGCCTGCGACGAGGCCCCAGGCGTAGGCCCCGATGTCGTGCTGCTTCATCCAACCGAGATGCGGATCGAAGGTGCTGCCGAGACTGCGAGCCATGAACTCGGTGCACAGGATCGGACGATCGAGACGCGCCAGCGCGGCAACCCGCCGCTCGAGTTCGTCCAGCGGGCCGTAGCAGTGGAAGGACAGGACGTCCGATTGCTCGATGCACGCCCGGTTCATCGGAGACCACGTCGCAGGATGGTCCCACTCTCCGCGCCAGAGACCTGCGGTGAGGGGCTGGGCCGGTCTCACGGCCCGCGCCCAGTCGAAGCTCTTCTCGAGCAGAACGAGTGCCAGCGCTTCCTTGTCTCGAACCTCGACATCCCGATAGGCCGGATTCGGGTTGTCGGGCTCGTTGAACAGATCCCAGCCGTCGACCCGCTCGTCGTCGCGAAACCGGTGCAGCACTGCACGGATGTAGCCCTCGAGGGCATCGTGCCGTCCCGGGTCGGCGAGCGCGTCTGAGCCCGGGCTCTGTAGCCATCCGGCATTGTGTACGCCTGGGCGGGGCGCGGGCTGAGAGCCCGCTCGGGGATACGGATTCCAGACGCCGTCGAAGAGCACGAAGAGGGTGCCCAGGCGTTGGGCGTGTGCGATCTCGAGGAAGCGCTCCAGCCGCGCGAGAAAGCCCTCGGAATCGGCGGCGAAGGCGAGGTCGTGGAGAAAGACGCGCATGCTCGTGAAGCCGAGCGAGCCCGCGAGAGCGACCTCCCGCATCAGGGTCGCTTCGTCGAAGCTCTCGGCCTGCCACATCTCGAGCTGGTTCGAGGCCGAACTCGGTACGAAGTTGCAGCCCACGCACCAACCACGCCGGTGCTGCCAGGCGCGGGCCTGCTCGATGCTCCAGCGTCCGGGCGGTCCCGAGTCGGGACGCGTATGTCGGATGTCCAGGGCCGATCCCTCCGTCGCCCGAACGGCCCACCAAGGGTAGCCGTATCGGCACCGTCCCCTGTACTCGGCTCAGGCGCGAGCGATCGGGGCGTCGGGGGTGTCGGAGAGGCGATCGTCACCGACGCCATCACCGATCTCGGCCCGGACCCGGGGCAGCGCGTCGGGGTGGGTGTCGCGGATCCAGCCGATCAGACGCTCCCGCACCTCGCAGTGCAGCTCCCACGCCGTGGGGGAATCCGCGGCACTCATCAGGGCGCGCAGCTGGAGCGTCCGTTCGTTGGCGCCCGACACGTGCAGGCGCCAGACGCGACCGTCCCAGTGGTCGGACTTCTCGAGGATGCGGCCGAGCTCGGCCCGGATCTCGTCGACGGGCGCCCGATAATCGACGAACACGAAGGCGGTGGCCAGGATGTCGGAGGAGACCCGGGTCCAGTTCTGGAAGGCCTTCTCGAGGAAGAACTGGATCGGGACCACGAGACGACGTTGGTCCCAGACGCGGACGACGACGTACGTGAGCGTGATCTCCTCGATCCAGCCCCACTCGCCCTCGACGATGACGACGTCGTCGATCCGGATCGGCTGCGTCAGGGCGATCTGGATGCCCGCGATCAGGTTCCCGAGCGTCCGCTGGGCGGCGAACCCGATCACGATTCCTGCGACGCCCGCCGCCGCCAACAGGCCCGTGCTCAGTCGACGCATCTCTTCGAACTGGAACAGGGCCGACCCGAGGGTGAAGGCGCCGATGCCGACGAACAGGATCCGCCGCAGCAGCCGGAGCTGGGTGTGGAGCTTGCGCGCACGGAGGTTGTCGCGAACGTCGATTCGGAGGCGTTGGAGCAGGAAGTCCTCGCCGGCGCGTACGAGTCCGGCCGCGAACCAGCCGAGGGCGAGGATCAGGCCCATCGCGGCAGCCCGCCGCGCGGGGACCATGCCCGGCCCGGCCCAGGCGATGGGCAGGGTGAGATAGACGGCGATGAGGGGTGCCAGGCAGGTCGTCGACCAGCGGGTGTCGTGGAGCACGAGGCGGAGCGCGTCGCCGTTGCGTCCGGACAATCGCAGGAGCGCGGCGCGGGCGATCGTCACGCCCAGCCACGCCAGCAGCGCTGTGGTACCGACGATCGCGGTCGAGCGCGCCCAGCCGGGCCATCCGTCGAGCCCGCCCAGGACAGCGCCGAGTGCTTCGGACATGCCGGATGGCCTAGCAAGTCGCGTGCCGGGAGGGGCCCCGCCCGTCGTGGCACGCGTGGCCGCCTCCCCCGGATCCGCCCGAACCGCGACCAGGGGCACGCACAATCCGTGGGCACACCGGGGCGCGCGGCGCATCACGTGTCGGAGAGGCCCGATGTTGGAGCGCGGGATCGCTGGCGGGATGGGGGGTGCGTCGGCGGACGGCGGCGGTGCTGGGCAGCCAGGCCCCGTTGCGAGCGCGGCTCAGCCCCAGCCCTGGACGAACGCGGCCAACAGGAAGACGACGTAGCCGGCGAGCGCGAGCGCGCCCTGCGAGCGTCCGACCTGCCAGTCCGAACGCACGAAGTAGAGCAGGGCCAGACTGAAGAAGAGCAGGATCGGGATCGTGTACACGACCGAGAGCTCGGCCACCTCGAGGGGCGCGATCGCCCCGGAGATCCCGAGGATGAGAAGTACGTTGGCCACGTTGCTCCCCATCACGTTGCCGACCACCATCTCGGGCTTGCCCCGACGCGCCGCGGTGACAGCCACCAGGAGCTCGGGAAGAGAGGTCCCGATCGCGACCAGGCTCAGGCCGATCAGGTTCTCGGGCAGACCCAGGAGTCCGGCGAGCCAGATGGCCTCCGCCACCACGAAGCGCGCGCTCAGGATGAGTCCGGCGAGCGACGCGGCGACGACGGCGATCTCGATCCAGACGCTCCCCGGTGACGCCTCGGCGGATGGCGGGACCGAGGGGTCCGTCGGCGGCGTGATCGGGCGCGGGCCGGCATCCCGGCTGGCGCGCCGGACCCGTCGCAGACGATCCACGAGGGGGGCGGCGTACTCGAAGTCGAAGACGAAGCGGAGGAAGTCGCGGAACCGGTGCTCGATGCCTTCGCTGTCGGTACGAGCTGCGAAGATCACGTAGGCCACGTAGATGGCGAGGAACGCCAGGGCGTCGAGGCGTCCTATGCGGTTGTCCAGCACCAGCACGAAGAAGAGCACCGTGCTCGCCACCAGGATGATCCCGTCACGGTCGTGCATGCGTCGCTCGGTCGCGAAGGGACGGACGAGAGCCGCCGTACCGAGGACGAGTCCGATGTTGGCGATATTGCTCCCCACCACGTTCCCGATCACGAGGCCGGGGCTGCCGGCGACCGCGGCCGATACCGAGGACGCCAGCTCGGGCAGGGAGGTCCCGATCGATGTGATGACGAGACCGACGATGAGATCGGAGAGTCGGAGGCGCCGGGCGAGCCGCGCCGCGTATTCCACCAGGAAGTCGGCGCTCTTCACCAGTACGGCGAGCGCGACCGCGAAGACGAGCAGATGGCCGATCGCGTTCACGACGGCTCGGCTCCGACCGGGCGCCGGAACGGGAGCAGCACCAGCGGCGCGAGGATCGCCGTCGCCACGGACACGATCACGATGGCGGAGAAGAGATCCGGACCCAGGAGCCCGAGATCGCGCGCGGCGTAGGTGGCCGAGAGCGGCACCGCGAGCTTGGAGGTCGACGAGACCGCGACGATGGCCGAGTCCCGCCTGTCGAGCCCCGTCCAGAGGGCCCCGACGTAACCGCCCGCGAGCTTGCTGGCGACCGCTCCCACCAGGATCGAGAGCGCCAGGCTGCTCGAGGGTGCGAGCTCGCCGAGCGCACCGATGTCGGTCTCGAGCCCCACGACGAACAGGAAGATCGGGATGAAGAGTCCGTATCCGAGCGATTCGAGACGTCCGCGGAGCTCGGGCGCCTCCGGGACGTCGGCCAGCGCGAAGCCCACCAGGAAGGCCGCGATCACCGGATGCACGTCGAGAGTCGAGTACCCGAAGACCACCAGGAGGAGCAGGGCGACGACCAGGCGGACCCGGGCCTCGTGTCCTTCCTCGCCGCGTTCCTGGAAGCGTCGGAAGAAGAACGCCACGACCTCGGGCAGCAGCATCCGCAGGATCGCCACCGACGAGAGCAGTAGTCCGGCGAGCACCGGCAGCGGAAAGCGATGGTGCGGTCGAAGGGTCTGGAAGAGCATGAAGGCGAGGATCGCGGCGCCGAGGTCCTCGAGCACGGCGACCCGCTTCAGCAGCCGTCCCGTGGCGCTCTCTTCCAGACCGAGCGCCGACACCATGCCGAACACCAGCATGATCGACGAGGACAGGAACACGATCCCGACGAAGAGCGACGTGGTCCATTCGAACGCGAAGCTTCGGGCGATGGCGGTGCCGACGAGGGCGGGCAGCACCCCGTTCAGGAGCAGGAGCTTCCAGATCGTGGTGTCGCCGAATCCGATGCCGAGCGTCCGCGACTCGATCCCGGCCAGTAGCATCTGGAAGGTGGCGCCGAGGAAGCCGAAGAGGAGCAGGCTTTCGTCGGTCTGGACGACGTCCAGGCCGTGTGGTCCGAGGAGCGACCCGACCACGATGAGCGAGGTCGCGAAGGGCAGATGCAGCGGACGCAGGAGCTGGGGCAGGAGCAGTCCGAAGAACAGGACCACCCCCAGGATCGCGAGGAAGTGCGCGGGCGTCGTCATGGCGAAAGTGTTCCAGGTAGGGACGATCACGGCGAGGGGCGAGCCGATACGCGCGCGGTCGGACCGGAGGTCGGGGTCCGCCGGAAGAGGGGCGCGCCGGCGGGGATCGTGCGATTCTTGCACCGCGACGCAGCGCCCGGAGGAGCCGCCCATGATCGGATACGTGACGCTCGGAACGAACGATCCCGACCGGAGTCAGCGATTCTACGACCAGCTGCTCGAGGCCTTCGGCGCCAAGCGCCTGATGGAGGTCGAGACCTTCGTTCTCTGGGGCACCGGTTTCGAGGCTCCCTGCCTGGCGGTGACCAGGCCCCACGACGGCCAGCCGGCGACCGTCGGCAACGGGGTGATGGTCGCGCTGCGGGCGCCCTCCAAGGAGGCGGTCGACGCGCTCCACGCCCGTGCCCTCGAGCTCGGCGGAACCGACGAGGGCGCCCCGGGGCCGCGCGGCGACGGGTTCTACGCGGCCTACTTCCGCGATCTCGACGGGCACAAGCTGAACGCCTTCTTCCTCGGCTGATCGCCGCGGCGGTCACCGATGGAGGTGGCCGCGGAGGGTTCTGCCAGGAGGCGCGCACGCCGAGGAGCGGGCTTGCGCTGGCCGGGGCGCGTGGCACCCAGGAAGCCGCGCTCGCCGCGCACGGCCTCCCTGGCCCGCGACGCCACCCGGTGGACGCTGCTCGGCCCGCGACCAGCACGTGCCCACATCGTGTGCACGCGGCCAGCTCCACGGCCTCCCCCGAGGCCCAGCTCGTTCCCAGCGCGCGCAGGGCGGCGCACCGGCTTGCCGACTCTGGCACGAATGCTGCTTCGTCAGGCTGCGACCGATCCGCACACGATGAGCGAGCCGAAGACCTACGAGGAGTGGCAGGCCTGGGCCCAGGCCGAAGACCGGCGTACCGGGGCCGAGCTCTGGAAGGCCGAAGAGGCCTCGGATCTCTACGACTACCGCGTCATCCGCCACCGCTACGACGAACTCGTCGAGATCCGTGAGTCGGGCGATCCGCACCGGCTGCTCTACTACCTGAACGAAGGCCTGCACGGGAACATGGGCGGCATGGGGGCGCCCGGCCTCTACACGCACGCGCGCTTCGGCACGAAGCAGCTCGTCTCCGGATACGTCGACGAGATCGTCGGTGCCCTCCGCGATCTCGTGGACCACGACGAGCGCGACGTTCCCGTGGGCGAGAAGCTCGCCTGTCTGCGCCGCGCCAGGGCCTGCTACGGCCGCACGGCGCTGATGCTGAGCGGCGCGGGGTCGCTCGGGGCCTTCCACATCGGCGTCGCGAAGGCGCTGGCCGAGCAGGACCTGATTCCGAGCGTGGTGTCGGGGGCGAGCGCGGGCTCGATCGTGGCCGCCATTCTCGGGACCCATCCGGCCCAGGAGCTCGCGGATCTGTTCTCGCCCGAGAGCGTGGCGGTGCGTTTCCGCGCCATGCGCGACGACTCCCGACGCTCGGGCCGGCGCCCACCCTTGCTCGTGGAGCACATCCGTGAGCTGATCGAATCGTCGATTCCCGACATGACCTTTCTCGATGCCTACGAGGAGACCGGTCGTCACATCAATGTGTCGGTGGCACCGGCCTCGCTCCATCAGCGATCGCGGCTGCTCAACGCCCAGACCTCGCCCAATGCCTTCATTCGGGAGGCCGTGCTCGCGTCGTGCGCGGTCCCCGGGGTCTACCCTCCCGTGACGCTCCAGGCGCGCGACGCAACGGGCCGGCGTCGCCCCTACGTGCCCTCGCGGCAGTGGGTCGACGGCTCCATCACCGATGATCTCCCCGCGCGCCGACTCGCCCGGCTCTACGGGGTGAACCACTTCATCACGAGCCAGGCCAATCCCATCTCGCTCTTCGCCGTGAAGGATCCCCACGGACCCGACAGCCTGCTGTCCCGCTTCCTCGGGATCTACTGGTCGACGTCGCGCGATCTGGCGCGGGCGGTCTATCCGTTCGCGCTCGGTCTCGTCCGGAACGTCCACCCGGTGAACGCCTACCTGCGTTTCCTGTTCAGCGTCGTCAGCCAGACCTACGACGCCGACATCAACATCATCCTGCGCCGCCGGTCGCTGGATCCGGAGACTGTGTAGAGGACTATGGAGGCGACACGGGGTCGGAGCGGCTGAGCACGATCGTGGTACGCCCTGGCAGGGGTCGGCCGATCGCCTCCAGCGTCTTGCGGCCCATGATGAGCGGTTTGCC
>CAYYUT010000094.1:0-9246 GCA_964474935.1 uncultured Spirochaetales bacterium | reverse complement strand
ATACGCGCACCTTCGCCAGGCGCCACATCCAGAGGAGACCGATGGCCTGCAGGATCATCGAGACCGCAACGGCCCAGGCTCCGACGCGCGTGAAGAGGAAGGCTTCGACGCGGCCGGGCTCCCACAGCCACATCAGGACGCCGACACCGTACGACACCACCAGGATCGCGATCATCGAGCCGATGGCGGCGGTGGTCTGCGAGCTCACCCGCCGCGCCAGCGCGATGCGATCGCGCACCGACCGGGCGACCAGGGCCAGCGAGGGGGCGAGGCTCCCGCCCGTCTCCCACTGCGTGGCGAGCGAGAGCGCGAACAGCCGGAAGCTCGCCAACGGGACGCGCGCGGCGGGCTCGCGGAAGACGCTCGCCGGGTAGTCGCCGAGGTTGAGGCGCCGGCTCATATCCTCGAGCAGGCTGCGGAACGGAGGCCGTGAGGCATCGGCCGACTGGGCCAGCGCGGCCGCCAGGCCGGCGCCCGCCTGGAGCGCGCCCACCAGCAGATCGATCGCGTCGGCGAGCTGGGTCTCGAGACGCAGCAGTCGCCGCTCGGCCAGGAGGTCCTCGACGAGCAGGCCGAGCGCAGCGCCGATCGCCGCCGCCGCCAGCCAGTAGGGCGCCTGGCTCGCCACGAGCATCGCCACCGCCAGCAGCGCCGACGCTCCGAGGAGCGCGGCGGCCAGCGGATGGCGCCGGATCAGCGGTCTGTCGCGCCACGACCCATCCGACACCTCGCCGCCCCGCGCGTGCAACCGGCGGAGCGCGACCTGGTGGAGCCAGCGCTCCGCGCCGATCCAGACCGCTGCACCGGCGCCGAGCACGACGAGGGTCGCGAGCGCGGCGTTAGGCACGGGTCGCTCCGGGCTTGCGGAAGATCTCGAGGTCGATCTCGAGCCCGCGTTGGCGCATGTCGCTGGCGAACCGCGGCACGATCCCCGTGGAGACGAACTCGCCGCGGACACGTCCGTCGCTCATGCCACGACGCTCGAAGCGGAACAGGTCCTGGAGCAGGGGGGTCGGTCCCTCGAGCCCGACCACCTCCGCCACCGTCTCGATCCGCCGCACGCCGTCCTCGTAGCGACGCACGTGGATCACCAGGTCGAGCGCCGACACCATCTGTTCGCGGATCGCACGCGACGGAAGATCGATGCCGGCCATGAGCACCATCGTCTCGAGCCGCGCCAGTGCATCGCGCGGCGCGTTCGCGTGCACGGTGCAGAGGCTTCCGTCGTGGCCCGTGTTCATCGCCTGGAGCATGTCGAGGGCCTCGCCGCCGCGAACCTCGCCCACGATGATCCGATCCGGTCGCATGCGCAGACTGTTGATCACGAGATTGCGCGACGTGATGATTCCTCGGCCCTCGACGTTCGCCGGCCGCGTCTCGAGACGCACGCAATGCTCCTGATCGAGGATCAGCTCGAGCGTGTCCTCGATCGTGACGATCCGCTCGTGCTCGGGGATCACCTCGGCGAGCGCGCCGAGCAAGGTCGATTTGCCCGCGCCCGTCCCGCCCGAGATCAGGACGTTCAGACGACCCTTCACGGCCACCGCCAGGAAGTCGAGCATCGCCTCCGACACGCTCTGCCGACGGAGCAGCTCGTCGCGACGGATGCGATGGCGTCCGAAGCGACGGATCGAGATGGTCGGGCCGTCGGGCGAGGCCGGGGGGATGGTGGCGTTCATGCGGCTCCCGTCCGGGAGGCGCAGATCGACCATCGGCTGGGCCGCGTCGATGCGGCGACCCACCCGCGCCGCGATCCGTTCGATGACGCGCACCACGTGGTCGTCGTCGCGGAAACGCACCTCGGTCCGCACCAGGCGACCGAAACGTTCGATGTAGACGTGCTCGGGCCCGTTCACGAGGATGTCCGAGATCGCGGGGTCCGAGAGCAGCGGCGCCAGCGGGCCCACCCCGAGCGTCTCGTCGACCAGCTCCTCGACGAGCCGTTGCGTTTCGCGGGTGTTGAGGGGAATCTCCTCGCGCGCGAGCACGTCCTCGACGAACTCGGCGACCACGCTGCCGAGCGCTTCCTCGCTGTTCTCGTCGATGTCCCGCGACTCGAGCGCATCGAGCAGACGCTGTTGGAGCGCCCCCTTCAAGGCGAGGATCTCGCTCGGGCGCGCCTGGCTGGGGCGTCGCGCCGTCGCACGTCCCGCCGCCGCGGGCCCCCCGACGGCGCGCGTTTGGAGATCTCCAATCGCCTGCGTCGCCGAGCGTCGGAGGCGTTCGCGGAGCCGATCGTCGGGCCGTTGCTGGCTCGGTCCGCTCATGTCGCAGTCGGCTCCGACGGCGGTATCGCTGCATCCGCGATCTCGTCGACGAGGCCGCGCAGCGCGGGGGCGTATCCGAAGCGCCCCGCCAGAGAGAGCGCATAGGGGCGACCCGCGCTCTGCGCAACGAGCAAGCCCTTTCGGTACGGTAGGGCATGCGTCACGGGCACTCCGAGCCGGTCCTCGACGTCCGCCGTCGACAGGCGTCCCGGGTGATTGGGATAGTTCCGATTGAGCACGATCGAGCGGCGTTGCGGCGAGACGCCGATCCGGTCGAGCACGCTCAGGAAGTGCGCGGTGCCGATCACGTCCGGAACGGTTCCTTGGAGGACCACGTAAGCGAGATCGGACGCGTCGAGGATCGTCATGACGGTCGCGTCGAGCAAGGGAAACGTGTCGACGATCGTGAAACGGAAGCGCCGACGGGCCAGGTTGAGGATCCGGGCGAGCGACTCGTCGTCGACATCCGAGGCCTCCATCGCGTCCTGGGGCGCGGCAAGCAACCGCAGGCCGCAGCCGTGGCGGGCCGCCAGCCGCTGGAGCAGGGCGCCGTCGAGGCGATCGCGCTCGCGCACGGCATCGATGATGGTGGCGGGAGGGTCGAGATCGAGCAGGGTCTGACAGACGCCGAGCTGGAGCGAGGCGTCGATCAGCAGCACCTCGTCGGGATAGCGCTGGGCGAGTGCACAGGCCACGTTCGTGGCGAGGGTCGATTTCCCGACGCCACCCTTGTTGCTGACGAAGCTCACCACCCAGCCGCGCCGAGTGCTCTCCACGGGCGCGCGGGCCTCGTTCTCGAGGCGCTCGAGGACCTCGCGCAGGTCTGCGCTCGCAACCGGTCGGCGCAGGAAGTCGTGGACACGGCCGCGCAGCGCCTCGATCAGGAAGGCCGACTCCTCGTCACCCGAATCGAAGCCATCGCGATGGTAGACGGCCGTGATGAACGCGTTGGGTGCCGTCTCGGCCACCTCGGCCGCGATCGAGCGCAGGGTCGGACCATGGACTCCGAAGTCGGCGCACACCACATCGGGCTCGCGAACCCGAATCCGCTCGAGACCTTCCCGGAAGTCCTTCGCATGGTGGAGCGCGATGCGCGAGGAGCTGGCCGTCTGGAGCGCCTGCTCGATCTCGGCTCGCAGCCCTTCGTCGCCAATCACCAGCACGCTCGGGGTCCTCATCGCAGGCCCTCCTAACGCACCAGCACGGCCGCGCACACCCGGCCGACGGGATCGGCGGCGTCGCAGGTCGCGTCGCGGTAGTCCATGAAGAGATCGTTCACGAGCTCGTCGCCCAGCCCTCGGAGCCCGATCGTCGCGACCGCGCTCGCATGCGCCGCCGCCACCGCGCTCGGCCATTTGCGGAGCGTGAAGGTGCTCGCGCCCCCCGGGCTCGAGATCGACGCACGGCCGAAGGCCGTGACGCGCTCGCCGCCTCCGACGATCCGGTAGAGCGGAACGAAGGCCTCGCCGTCGGCCCCGGGAAGGGGTGCGCCCGCCACCACGAGGTCTCCGACGAACGTGGCCCGTGGAAGGCCCAGCACGCGGCCGACGGGATCGCCCTCCTGGAGCACGAAGCCGTCGTCAGGTGTCACCGTGAGCGTGATGGGCGTGTCGTCGACCGGAAGCGACGCCCACCATTCGAGATCGAAGGCGACCCCGGCCACGCCGGGAAGCCCGTCGGCGGGTGGACCGGCGGCCAGCGCGGCTCGCGCGTCCGAGATCGCCGTCGCACGCGTGCCGACCCCGTTCTGCCGCAGGCCTTCGTCGGCCAGACGACCGAAGAGCACGGTGAGGCGCTCGTCCGGATTGGCGACGCCGCCTTCGCCCCCCTCGCCGGTCAGGCGCAGGCGGGCGAGGAAGGAGCGCCGGTCGCCCGCGACCTCGCTCTCCGGGACGAAGTCGGCACGCTCGTAGCGGCAGTTCTCGCCGAACGCCTCGAACACGCCCGGATCCACACAGCTCTCGACGCGCGTGGTGGAGACGCCGAGAAAGGTTCCCGCGACCAGATCGCCCTGCGGCAGGTCGTCGGCATTCGGCGCGAGTGGATTCGCCGACTCGATGCGCGGATCGCCCGGGCCCCGCGGCGGGCCGGCTCCGACGGCCGCCGGAGCCGCGATCCGGGTCGAAAGCGAGGCATCGCCGAGCGATCCCACCGGCCCGAGCCGCGTCGTCTCGAGCGGGCCGACGCGGGGGGGCCCGCCGTCGCCGCTCGCGAAGAGGGCTCCCACCCGCGCGCTCGCTCGCGTACGGCGCTCGGCGTCCCACGCGGCGAACTGGCCCGCGCCGTCGCACTCCGGATCGCTCGAGCCGACGCACCACGCCGGATCGGTCGGGCTCCGCCAGCCGCGCGGGCCTTCCAGGGCCGCTAGCTCGGCGGCCGCCTCGAGCCGGCTCTGGGCGGTGTCGGCCGCACCGAGATCGATCACGAGCGCGGCGAATCCGAGCAGGGACAGCGTGAGCAGCGCGAAGCCGAGCAGCGCATAGCCGCCTCGTCGCCGGTCGGTCCTGTGGTCGCTCACTGGGAAGGAGCCGCCTCGGGGGAGGAAGCCTCGGGCGAGGAAGCCTCGGGCGGCAGCCCTTCCGCCTCGTCGGGTGGGGAGGCCTCCCACAGCGGGCCTTCGCCCACGGCGACGTAGCGCCGCTCGCTTCCGGAGATCGTCTCCATGATCGTGTAGCCGCGCCCTCCTCCGGCGGTCGCAGCGCGACCGAAGGGCGAGCGGGGCGTGTAGTCGGGCGTGGTGCTGTCCTCGGGATCGTCGGGGTGCCCGGAGCGGATGACGGCCTGTACCTTCGCGCCGACGGCCAGCGCCTGCGTGAGGCGCGCCACCTCGGACGGTGCCACGGCGACCACCATCTCCTGGACCGGACGCGTGCGCGTGATCGGCCCCTGGCTCAGAGTCGTCACGGAGATCGGCACGTTGCGGGTCGCCATCGGCGAGACCAGAAGCCCGTTCTGGACGATCACGTCGACCGTCGCCTGCTTGCGCCAGTTGGAGAGGCCGGGATCGAGGGTCGTCACGTCCGACACCTGGATCCCGCCGATGGCGGCGCCATCGAGCGCATCGGCCTCGAGCGCCAGGGTGGCAACGAGATCGAAGCGGTCACCGACGGCGAGGTCCTGCAGTCCATCGACCTGCGCGACGTCCACCCGCATGGCGCGCTTCCCAGGCGGGATACCGGCCGAGAGACCGGAGCGTGTGCCACGCGGTGCGAAGTCGTGTTCGGTGAAGGCGAACCCGGCGGGCTTCGGCCGTTGCAGCACGCGTCCCACGATCTTCGTGAGGTCGACGACCATCGAATCGCGCACCTGCTCGGGCTCGAAGTAGAGCACCGCCACGCGGCCCGTCCGCGGATGGATCAGGTCGTCGAGGGTGAGCTTGCGGTAGGCCGGAAGCTCGCGCGGACTGATCGGGACGGCCACCTTGCCGGGCGGCGGCACGAACTCGTCGTCGCCGAGCCGAAGCGTCCCGGTCGCGAACAGCAATCCCACCACGAGGCCGACGGCTCCGAGCGACAGAGCCACGATGGGCAGGCTCCCGCTCGACCAGCGACGCCGCGAGCGCGTGTTCCAGCGGCTCTCCTGGCGCGGCGGCGTCACAGGTAGAACTCCCGTCGGAAAGCTGCCTCGGACGAGATCACGCGTCGGAAGGGCCGCACCACGCGACCGAAGGCGAGCTGGCGACCGAGGCCGAGCGCTCCGGCGTTGGGTCCGGCATTGGAGGTTCCGGTGGCGACCGGCAGCGCGCCCAGGGTCGGCAGGGGCGCGAGCCCACCGAGCCCCGCGCAGGCTCCCGGGTCTTCCGCGTCGATGACGGCGGAGTTGCCCTCGTCGTCCACGTTCCAGGAGAGCAGCGCCGCCGCCTGGAAGGGATAGTTCACCCGGAGCGTCACGAGACCTCCGGCACCGACACCGAAGTCCGCACCGACCGGCTCGACGACCGGAACGCAGGCGAAGGCGCCGTCGTCGACGACGACGGGGATCACGACCGAGAGGCCCGTCACGCTGGCAGCGTCGCTCACGAGCGCACCCGGGTAGCGCAGCAGGCAGGGCGGTTCGCCCGAACCGCTGCAGCTCGCATCGCGGTCGAAGATCATCAGCGGACGCAGGAGCTGGTTCACCACCGGGAGCGTGCTGAAGAACGCATCGAGAGCGGCCTCGGACCCACAATCCACGGTGTCGCCGCACTGGATGGCGAGGAAGTCAGAGTCGAAGACGACCTCTCGAGGCAGCGCCGGAGCCGCAGCGAGCGCATCACAGGGCGCCAGGCCCATGTCGACCTCGCTTCGTCGACACGCGAGTGCGTCCTCGAGCCCGATCCCGGCCGGGGGAAGCGGAAGCAGGGCGATTTCGCGCGCCGCCACACGGCTGGCCCGCTGGATCTGCTGGGCCGCGAAGAAGGCACGACCGTAGTCGAAGATGGCACCGGCCAGGACCACGAAGAGCAGCGCCACGACGGCGAACTCGACGAGCACCGCGCCATCGCGCCGTCGCGCCGTGGCTGCGTGCGGGCCGCCCTCCGCCTTGGCTCTCCATGCACGCCGGCGCATCAGACGCCTCCCCAGTGCGTCAGGACGCCCTGGGCCAGGAGCCCCGCCCCCATCGCCGGCGCGTAGGCCAGCTCGCGCGCTCCGCGAAGGAGCGCGATGCACGAGAACACGCCACCGGCCACGCCCATGAAGATGCACGCCGCGAGGAGCGGAGCGGGACCGAGACAGGATCCGATCCCCGCGAGGAGCTTGGCGTCGCCCCCGCCGAAGGCGCCGACGGCGAAGAGCAGCGCGCCCAGACCGAACCCGAGCGCGGCACCTCCAACCATGCTGGACCACGGGAGCCAACCGATCGCGGCGCCAGCCACACCACACGCGAGAAGCGCGATCGGGAAGACATCCGGGATCTCGCGACGGCGAAGATCCACGAAGCCGGCGATGGCGACGATGGCGAAGGCGATCCAGAGCATGGGCCAAGGCCCTCCGTACGGCCCCCCCCGCGACCTGCAAGTGTCCTCGAGAGAAGCAGCGAATACAAGCCGGCGGTTGCCCCTCCCCCCACGCGGTGGGGAGGGTCATCCGCCGGACCCTCGATCGATCGCCGTGGCCGGCCCGCCGCGAGGCAAGGAGCCGGCGCGCCGGTCGACGCTACGGCGCCGGGTTCTCGTCGAGCACCAGCGTAGCGAGATCCCCAGCGTTGGCGCCGCCGAGGAGGTTCGCGCCGAGGCGCTCGGTGTCCGGGTTCGCCGCAATGGTGGCCGTGTCGAGCGCGATCGGCCCCGCGTCGGCGCCGATGGTCTCGATCAGCTTGCCGCTGAAGATCGGGCCGTTGTCGTCCGCGTGCGCGCCCGGGAGCACGGCCGCCACCGAGGCCACGAGATCGTTGGTCTTGTGACCGAAGATCGAGACGGCGGCCGAGCTGATCAGCGAGACACCGGCGATCAGGAGTCCGTACTCGACGAGGGCCGCACCGCGACGATCGCGACGAAGCTTGCGCAGGAAAGTGAACATGAAGTCCTCCAATGAGCGTTCGTTCTTCTGTTGGCTCAGTCCCGGCGTGTTCCGCTTCCCCACCGACCCTCGGTGCGGGAAGTGGATGCCGAACTTCGATCAGGGGGTGCCGCCCGAGCGGCCCGGGTTCCCCGCTTCCTCCAGATATCCGGCCGGCCGCGGGGGCAGTAGCTCGTGGTCGCGCGGGAACTCCCACAGGGCGACCCGCGTGACGGGCTCGCGCACGATGACCGGGCTCACCACGATCACGAGCTCCTGGTCGTCCTCGTCCTTGTCGAAGCTGCGCGCGATCCAGCCGATCAGGGGAATCCGATGCAGCCAGGGCGTGTAGGCGTACTGCTCGCTCGAGCTTCGATTGAGCAGGCCCCCAACCAGCAGGGTCTGACCGTCGCGGAGCCGCGCCGAGGTGGTGAGCGTACGGCTCGCGAAGGCCGTGGTGGAGAGCTCGTCACCCGTGGTCTCGCTCAGTGCGGCCGTCAGCAGGAAGTCGGGCTCGATGACCTGGGGGGTGACGTCGAGCGTGATGAAGTCGTCCTCGCCCACGAGCGGACGGATCCCGAGCTGGATGCCGAAGGGCACGAAGAACACCGAGTCGAAGACGAGCTCGGCCGTTCCCGTGGCAACTGACGTCGAGACGGGGACCTCGCCGCCGACCTGGAAGGTGGCGACCTCGCCCGAGAGAACCAGCAGCTCCGGGGTGGCCAGGCTGCGCGCGATCCCGGCCTCGGCCAGGATCGAGAAGAGGAGATCGATCGCGAATTTGGCCCCGGCGACCTGGAAGTTGTTGGCGGCCGCACCGCCGATCAGCGAGAGGGCGTTCTGGACTTCGGTCGCGGTGTCGCTGCCTCCGACCACCGTGGCCCCGGTGCCCTGGGCGCGCACGCCGCCGAGCGTCGGAAGCAGCGCTCCCTGGCGGACGTTCCCGGCGATGAAGTCTCCGGAGGGCGTCCACTGACTGAGCCGCGAACGGTTCACCTCATAGATCCGGACCGACACCCGCACCTGCGGCAGCTCGTCGACCTCGATGAACGAGAGCAGACGACCACCGAACAGCTCGATCACCTTGGCCCGGGCGATGTTGTCGCGAACACGGTTCGAGAGGTCCTGGGGTCGCAGCCGGAAGCCCGCGTTCCCCGCACCGCCGAAGCCCGGTAGGTTCTGGATGCCCGTGCGCTGGCCCTCGCGGGCGCTACGCCGCCGGGCCACGGCACCGGATTCGTCAGCGACCACCCGAATGCCCTGGTCGACCGAGTCGCTTCGCTCGCCGAGCAACCGCCCGGCCACGGTGAGGACCCGGACCAACGCCACCTGGTTCGCCACGCGGCCCGAGAGCAGGAAGGCGTCGCTCGCGCCGGGGACGTCGCCGCGCTGGATGCGTTCGACCTGGACGTCGGCCACACCCACCTGCCGAATTGCATCGCGGATCCGCCGCTCGAGCTGCGCGGGCAGCGTCTCGCCTCGGAACACGTTGCTCACGCGGC
>CAYYUT010000093.1:0-9260 GCA_964474935.1 uncultured Spirochaetales bacterium | reverse complement strand
GAGCTCCGCGGCCTCGAAGGCTTCGGCCAGCCGCTCGGCGCAGAGCGGGGTCTGGGACGAGTGCTTCAGGATCACCACGTTCCCGGCGACGATGGCGGGGACGATCGAGTTGACGGCCGTGAGATAGGGGTAATTCCAGGGTGCGAGGGTGAGCACCACCCCGAGCGGCTCGCGCCGGATGAATCGCAGGAAGCCTGGCTTGTCGCCGACGTCCCGATCGGCGAGCGCCCCCTCCGCGATCGAGAGCATGTGACGGGCCCTCTCCTCGAAGCCGCGAAGCTCACCCGGGGCCTGGGCAATCGGCCGACCCATCTGCCAGGAGAGCTCTCGTGCAATCTCGTCCGAGCGGGAGAGGAAGGCCGCCAGCATGCGCTCGACCGCCTCGACCCGCTTCGCGACGGGGCGACGGCGCCAGTCCGCGAACGCGCGTCGCGCGCGTGCGAGTGCGGCATCGAGTCGGGCGTCGTCGGCCAGCTCGCGCTCGACGAGGAGCGAGCCATCCACGGGCGACCAGGTGCGCTGGACCGGAGCCGGCATGGGCGCCGAGCGTAGCGGCGTCGGGGCTCGCGATCCCGGCGCAGAGGCCGGGTCCGAGGGCACTTGAGTCTCGGGCGCGATTCGCGGAGAATCAGTCGCCGTGCCGGGCTCGTTCACGCTGCGCTCCCCGTCGGCCCTCGGGGCCGCGCTGCTCCTCCTGTTCGGGGGGAGCCCCGAGCACTGCCTTCCGCCCGAGGACCCGCGACCCCTGGCTCGGGTCGCCCCCGACCGGAGCGAGCACCTGCTCGACCGGCCCTACCCTTCGGACGAGCTTCGCGGCCCCGACGGCTGGATCGAGCTCGACGGGTTCCCGTTGGTTCCGCCCGAGGTCGGACGGCGCTTCCTGGCCGGGTGGCTCGCGCAGGTGGCCGCATCCGTCTCGGGATTCTCGGCCATGAGCCCGATCTATTTCCGCTTCGACGCCCGCCCCGAGGTCGCCGAGAGCTACGCCGGAAAGCCGGGGGACGACGTCCAGCTGGTATCGCTCGATTCGGATCACCGCGTGGCGGTACGCGTCGACTTCGTGGCCGATTCGCTCGGCGACCCCTACGTCCCGGACGGCACGCTTCGGATCACCCCCGACGAGACCACGCCGCTGCGTAGCGGCGAACGCTATGCGGCCATCGTCACCAAGGACCTCGCACGTCGCCCTGCGGGCTGGGTCCCGCCCGATGCCCTCACGGGAAGCCTGCGACGCCGCGCCGCCATCGCCACGGTATTCACCGTCCAGGATCCGGTGCAGGAGCTCGCGGCCCTGCGCTCGGCCGCCGACGCGGCGATCGATGCGGCTCCCGAGTCGCTCGTCCCCACGACGGGACTGCGCGAGGCGGTCTCGCTCCGCTACGAGCAGGGCGCCACCGTTCCCTCCGGCCGCCCCTCCACGCTCGAGATCGTGTCGTTCGCGGACGGGGGCGAGGAGGTGACCTTCCTCGACGACGAGCCGGGGGCGCCCCCGCTCACGGTGGACCTCGCCAGCGGGCCGATGCGGGTCTTCGAGGCGACGATCCAGACCCAAGCCTTCCAGGATCCCGAGGGTCGCCCGTACCAGCAGGCGGGACTCGGGATCATCTTCGACACCGAGCGCTCGGATGGCTGGATTCCATTCGGGCCGGACGGCTCCCTCGAAGGCTCGCCCCATCCCGAGCCGATGCGCATCGTGGTCCAGGTGCCGCGCGAGACCCCACCCACCCGGGTGCTGCTCTGGGGACACGGATCGGGCGGCGATGCCTACGAGGCCATCCAGCGCACCGACCCCGAGAACGACGGGCTCGAGATCCGCGAGCGGCTGGCTGCGCTAGGCACCATCCTGGTGAGCAGCGACCAGCCCCTCTTCGGACGCCGTTTTCCCCTGATCGACCAGGGCTACGAGAACAATCTCGCCGTCGTGAACGTCCCGAACCTGCCGGCCTTCCGGGACAACGTCCGCCAGGGCGCCGTCGACCAGCATGTCGTGCTCCGCTTCGTGCGCGAGGTGCTGCCCGATCTGCTCGCGGCCGCGCTCGGCGGGCCTCCGCCCGGGTTCGACGGCGTCGGTGTCTTCGGTCATTCGATCGGGGCCCAGATGACGGGCGTCGCCGCGGCCCTCCACGATCCGGCGACCGTGGACGGTCTGCTGCTGAACGGAACGGGCGGCTTCCAGACCCACTCGGTCCTGGCGTCCGATCTCTTCCAGCTCGAAGGCACCGTGGGCGAGACGATCTTCCTGCTCGCCGGCGTGCCGCTTCCCGACGATCCCACCCCGGCGGCCACGCTCGGCGCCCTGTTCGGGGTCCCCGAAGCTGCCTGGCCCCGGATCGATCGCTTCCACCCGCTGGCGATCCCCTTCCAGCTCGTCATCGACGCCGGCGATCCCCTGCCCGTGGCATCGGCTCACGGCCTCCCCATCACAGTGTTCTTCGGCGAAGGCGACTCGTTCGTACCCGAGGAGGGCGCCCGCTGGATCGCCGAGGCGGCACGCGACGGCGAGTTCGTCCGGTGCACGCCGGGCGCCGACTACAACGGTCATTTCTGTATCTATCGCGAGGAGACCGGCTTCGCCGAGTTCACGCGCTTCGTCGACGGCCTCTAGCGTGGCCTCCGCCCGACCGCGGTCGGCGGATCCAAGGTCATCGATGACCTCCCCGACGATGGCGGCCGGGGATCGTGCCTCGCGTGACGCCGACCCATGCGGCGCGAGCGGCTTCGTGTGGCCGTGGAAGTCGGCAGGCCTCGCCACTGCGGCCCCACCGAACACCTGGCCCGAACCCGGACGAGGTTCGCCTCGACGCTCCTCCACCCGGTGCGCCATCCGACGAAACCGTCGGCGACCCGCGCCGTCACGGCCGTCTGTCCAGCGCGTCCCTAGCGACGCGGGCGGAAGCGCCGGACGATGCGATCCAGGATCGCCCGATCGTCCTCGGAGAGACCGAGCGCCATGATCGCGCCGAAGTAGACCACCCCGATCAGGGCCATGCCCACCGCCGCGTGCAGCAGGGGATGGGGCAGCGTGAGGCGGGAGTCGAAGAGCCAGGCGACGGCGACGGTCACCGCGGCCGCCAGCAACGGCTTCACGAACTCCCGGTTGTAGGGAAGGATGCGGAAGAGCACGTAGACCTGGCCGACCCGCACCAGGTTCATGACGGCGCGACTGAGGGCGCCCGCGAACGCGGCACCGAGGACCCCGTAGTCCGGGATCAGGAGCAGATCGAAGACGATGGTCGCCACCAGGAAGGCGGCACCGTTGATCGCCAGGAGTCGCGCGTGCCCGGTCATCGCCAGGATCGCGCCACAGGTCCCCGTGGCAGCGTCGGAGAGCACGCCGAAGACGAGGATGCGGACGGCGACGGTGCCGGCCTGGAAGTCCTCGCCGAACAACCAGAGGAGCTCCTCGGCGAAGAGCGCGACCGCCAGCAGGCTCGGCAGGGTGACGGTGACCCCCCACTTGGTGATCGACCGGTAGAAGGGCGCGAGGCGCTCGACCCCACCCTGCTGGTAGAGCTCCGAGATCATCGGGGTCGAGACCTGCGACAGCGCGATGAAGAAGACCCGGACGACATTGCTGAGCTGGAAGGCGATCCCGTAGACGCCGACCCCGGCGGCGAGCCCGAAGAAGCCGAGTGCGAGCGACTCGAGCCGGCCGGCGAACTCGGCCATCAGCCGATTCAGGTAGGTGGGCAACGCCTGTCGCCATACTACCGAGAAGGGATAGGCCACGGATTCGCCCCGCCGACGCCGCCAGCGGAGCAGGCGGGCCAACAGCACGAGAAAAATGGCCGTCGTGAGCACGAGGGCGAGCAGATAGGCGCCCGCCGCACCCAGCAACGCGAAGCCCGCCGACAGCAGCGCGAGGGAGAGCAGGATCTGGGTCGCGTGGCGCACCAGATCGCCCGCGATCACCGATGCCGACACCCGATCGAAGGCTCGCGAGCTCGTCTCGAGCACTCCGATGAGCGAGGCGAGAGGCACGGCCGGGGCCATCATGCGGAGCGCGGGGGTCTGGAGCGTATCGTCGAAGAGCCGCACGGCGATGGCGTCGGCGAAGACCCAGATGGCCAGACCGGCGGCGCACGACACCGCCAGCGGGATGCCGAAGGTGATGCGCAGGATGCCCCGGAGGCGCGCGTCGTCGCGATCGGCCATCGCGAGCGGCACGAAGCGGAGCACGGGCGACTCGAGACCGAGCGCGGAGAGGCGCGCCGTGAGCTCGGTCACGAGGATCGAGAGTCGAAGACGACCGTAGCCCGAATCGCCGAGGAACCGGGCGAGCACGAGCTGCAACAGGAAGGTCAGCACGAGGCCGGCCAGCGAACCGGCGAACTTGAGCCCGCCACCCCGGGCGGCGCGCATCAGGTCGCGCGTCGAGGCGGAATGCCGGGCGTTGCCGGCCTCCCCGGTCAACCCGCGGGTCCGGTCAGCCGCGCAGGCTGAACCGGGTCTGTGTGAGCACGGGCGCCTGCCGCTCCTTCGAGGACGCCTCCACCCGGAGCGTGTCGCCATCGCGCCAGTAGCGCGTCACGAGCGTCTCGCCCGGGAAGAAGACCCCACGGAAGCGCGCCCGGTAGGCGGCCACCCGGGTCGGGTCGCCGTCGAGCGCGTGGTCCACGATCGCCTTGCACACGATCCCGTAGGAGCACAGACCGTGGAGGATGGGCTGCTCGAATCCGGCCAGCTTCGCGAAGTCCGGATCGCAATGGAGCGGATTCTTGTCTCCCGACAGTCGATACAGGAGCGCCTGGCGCGGGAGCGTCGGCGACTCGATCTCGCCGTCGGGCGCACGGTCGGGGGCCGCGTCGTCCACCTTCGGACCGGGCGGCCCTCCGAAGCCTCCCTCGCCGCGTAGGAAGAGCGACATTCGATTCGTGAAGATCGGCTGATCGTCGTCGAGCCCCCGGGCGTTCAGCTCGAGGATCAGCAGCGCTGCCTTGCCCTTGTCGAATACGTCGGCGATGCGGGCCGAGCCCCGGATGCGGGCGTCGGGCTCGAGCGGGCGGTGGATCACCACCTCCTGCTCGCCGTGGAGGAGCAGAGCCGGGTTGAACTCGAGACCGGGCACTCCGAAGATCGAGGACTTCGCGCCCGTCGGTGCAACCGTCGCGAAGCTCGGAAGGACCTTCAGGCTCTTCTCGTAGGTGTACTCGAGCTCGCCCGGATCGGTCGGGTCGGCACCCGCCCCCACGCCCAGGTGATAGAGGATGACCCGGTCGCGGTCGTAGCTCGCCTCGCCCTCTTCGAAGCGATGCGCCAGGATCTTGTCGCGATCGATCGGCATGGGCCTCCTCCTCGGGCGCCCGAGGCTACCACAAGCACGCCAGCGGATCGCCTGGCCGCCGGGTCCAGATGCGCGAGTCACCGGGCGCGCGGCCATCGGTGGGTCGGGCCGACGCGAGGGCCGAGCCCGCCCTCGCCGAGGCGACGTTCGCCGAACCGGGGTGAGCGAGCCGGCTTGCCCGGATCGGCATGCGGGGAACGAGATCGGCCGCTGGGACCGACGCCGATCGCAGGGCGCCGTCCGAGCGCCTACCCTCTCACCCGATGAGCGGCCTGAGCGGAGCCGATCGACGTTTCCTGCGCGGCCGCGCGCATGCCCTGAAGCCCGTCGTCCATGTGGGCCAGAGCGGCCTGACACCGTCGGTGGTCGGCGCGATCGATCGCGCGCTCGACGACCACGAGCTCGTCAAGGTCCGACTTCACGAGCCCGACGACAAGAAGGCCACGGCCCGCGAGATCGCGGCGGTCGTTCAGGCCGAACTCTGCGGAGTCGTGGGCCACACGGTGATCCTGTACCGACCCGATCGTGACGCCCCGCGGCTCGTGCTCCCCGGACGCGCCGGCGGCTGAGCGTCCTCGCCCGATTCCGTGGTGCGGAAGGAGGCGCCCGAACAGCTGTCTAGGGAGCGCTTCTGGATCCCCGCGGCCGGTGTCAGTGCGCGAGCCGGAAGCGGGCCTCGACGGCACGACCGTGCTCGTCTCCGGGGGCGACGACCGCCCGCACCTCGAGATCCTCGCCGCCTCGGAGCCGCCGTCTCAGCGCGTGGCCCAGGGGCACGGGGACGGCGGCCGTCGTCCCGCGCGCGAGGTCGAAGCGGGCCTCGGACGACGGCTTCGGGTCGCGCTCGCACTCCGGAAGACCCGCCAGCGCCCCGAGCCCGCTCCCGAGACAGGGACCCGTTTCGGTTGCCACGAGCGCGAGCGTTCCGTGGCACGATGTGATCGCCGTGGCGGGGCAGGACGCCTCGAGCACGGCTTCGTCCCTCGCACCGTCCCAACGACCCGAAGCGATCACCAGCCCGGTCTCCCCCCGAAGCCCCTGGGCCGCCAGCATCGGCTCGAAGACGGACGGCTTGCCCACCATCACGCCGTCGACACCCTTGTCGACGAGCTCCCGGTAGACCTCGGCCCGTTCCTCGTCGTCGAAGACGAACACGATCACGGCGAGGCCATCGCGATGCGCATCGGCCACGAACGACTCGGTGATGATGTTCAAACCGAAGTAGAGACGCGGTAGCTGGAGCGCCGCGTGGCCCTCGAGAGGCAGGCGCAGCAGGACGTAATCTGCGGCGGCGCCCAGTCCCGGCGAGGTGTCGACCTCGGGCGCGAGCTGCTTGAAGCGCGCGATCAGGGTGTCGTCGAAGGAGGCGACCAGCACGTCGTCCTGTCGCCCGAACTCGGCGAGGAGACCGGCCACGGCCGCGACCGTCGGCTCGAGGTCGTCGGCCGGGATGTCGTCCTTGATCTCGATGCTCATGAGGACGTCGGGGAAGGTCTCGAGCACCTCGCGCAGGGTCGGAATTCGAAAGTCGCTCGGCTCGAACCCTGGCGGCGGGGGCCGATCGCCCGTGGCCATGCCGCGGAAGACGTAGGCCTCGGCGGGCAGACCGCGCAGCGTATTCCCGGGCGGCGCGCTCCAGTAGCCCACGTCGAGCGACTCGAGCTCGGCGAGGGTGTGGTCGCGCACCCGGCCCGATCCCTGGGTGTTGCGTCCGAGCGTCGGGCCGTGGAACACCACGACCCGGTCGTCCCCGGAGAGCCGCACGTCGAACTCGAGCATGTCGGCGCCCTTGGCGAGCGAGGTCTTCATCGCGTATAGGCTGTTCTCGGGGCCCTCCTGGTAGCCGCCGGAGTGCACCACGTGGAGCACGCGCCGGCCGAGCCACGGGTTCGCGTCGGGATCGCACGCGGTCAGGGCGAACAGGGACAGAGCGAGCGCGAGCCATCGCATGCCGTCTGCCTATCACGGTGGGCCAGCAGCCGCAATTCGACGGGATACCCTGCAACGAGATGTCCTGGATCCGTCACACGAGGAGCCGGGGTCGGCACGCGACCCGCCGGGTCGCGCTCGCCACCGCGGTCGTGGCGTTCGGTTTCGCGGAAGCGAGTCAGCGTGCCTCTGCGTCGGGGCCGGGCCCCGACGTCCCGGCCTCCGCCACGACCACCCTCGAGGCGGCGCTGCGCTGCGGTGACGAGGCCTGGCTCCGGCGGGCGGCCGCCGAGTCCGCCAACCCGACCGGCCCGGCCGACCGCGAGGCCCTCGCGGCCATCTCGTGCTTCCGCCGCGCGCGCGATCTCGACGCGGAGCGGCTCGAGACCCACTGGAAGCTGCTTCGGGCGCTCTGGTTCGCCGGCGAGTTCGCGAGCGACGGCTCGGACCTGCGCGCCCGGCGCTTCAGCGAGGCGCGGAGCGCCGCCGAGACGGGGCTCGGGAGGCTCGAGCGACGCCTCGGCCGGGCACCACGGGAGGCCAGTGTCGAGGAGCACCGGGCCGCGCTCGCCGAGAACGAGCGGAACGATGCTGCGCAGCTGCACTTCTGGGCGGCCCTGGCCTGGGGATCCTGGAGTCGGGGCCAGGGCCTGCTCGCGACCGTGCGCGAAGGGGTCGCGTCGCGCATGCGCGACCACGCCCGGATCGCGGTGGGCCTGGCGCCCCGTGTCGAGCGGGGAGGTCCGCAGCGTCTGCTGGCGCGTCTGCACACCTCGCTTCCACGCGTTCCCTTCGTCACGGGATGGGTCGACCGGCAGGAGGGCCTGCGCTGGGCCGAGCGCGCCCACGCGATCGAGCCTGGGTTCGCGGGCAACCAGCTCGCGCTCGCCATCACCCTCCTCGACCTCGGTCGCCACGATCGGCGCCCCGAGGCCATCCGGCTGCTGCGCACGGCCGCCGCGGCCGAGCCGGCGGGTCCCGATCGGATCGAAGAGGAGGCGATCCGCGACGAGGCGGCCCGCCGTCTCGAGGCCGTCGACACCTCCGGGTCCCTTCCGCGCCCATCTCCGTGAAGCGGCATCGGACACGCGGGACGCTCCCGAAACCCGGGCCCGGGCTCGCGTTGTTCCGGCTCAAGGCTTCGCCCCAGCATCCGATGAGAGGGAGGCCGGGATGCCCCGTGTCCAGCAGGAGGAATGCCGTGAGCATCAGCATCACCCCCACCCCGAGGTCCGCACGTCCGGTGGTGCGCCGGCCGCGTCCCACGGCCCGTGCCTTCTCGGCGTACGAATGGAAGACCGGTCGCCTCGCCAGCTGCGATCCGAACTTCCCCACGATCCTCTCGGCCTGGGACGAGGCGGCGCTCTCCCTCGACGGTGGGCAGTCGCATTTCGGGTTCGTGTGCGGGGGGCCAGCCGAGCTCGTCGCACCCCAGGGACGCTTCCCGCTCAGCGAGGGCATGTACTTCTCGGTGCCGAGCGAGTGCCGGATCTCGGGCGGACGCGGCATCGTGATGTCGCGCCTCGAGCACCGTTCGTTCTTCCAGATCGGCGGCCCCGTGGAACGGGCCGGACGCCTCAAGTACATCGACGGCTGCACCGACTCGCTCCTCGTGGCGCCGATCAAGCTCGGCGACCCCTGCCTCAACCTCCTCTACTTCCCGGTCGGGATCGACCAGACCGCCCACACCCACCCGTCCGACCGGATCGGACTGATCCTCTGGGGCCAGGGAGAGTGCATCACCGACGATGGCGTGATGGACCTCGAGCCGGGCCAGATCTTCCGGATCCACGCGGGCGGCAAGCACAGGTTCCGCACGCTCCGGGGCTCCGACATGGTCGTGATCGCCTACCACCCCGACAGCGACTTCGGACCCACCGACGAGATCCACCCGATGATCAATCGCACCCTCGTCGATGGCGTGTCGGCCTCGAAGCTGGATGCGATCCGAACGCGCTGACACCGGGAAGTCCAGCGCTCTTCCCCTCTGGCGGACCCGCCCGGAACCGGCGGCCGCCACCCGCATCGAGGCCTTCCGAAACGCAGC
>CAYYUT010000092.1:0-9282 GCA_964474935.1 uncultured Spirochaetales bacterium | reverse complement strand
GTCCGAGGGTGGAGGGGCGCGGAGGAGCCGGCGCCCGGGAGCCGTCGCTGGAGCGGGTCGAGCGACTTCAGCGGTTCGCCGAAACGAGCGACATACGCACCATGCTTTACCGAGTTGGCCGAGACTTCTTCCAGACGCACCCGAGGCTCACCTCCGGGCTGCTCGGGGCCGTCTCGGGTCTGATTCCCGCGGCGATCCGCCATGGAGCAGCCTATCGCCAGACCCGGCGGCTCCTGCAGAAGAGTCAGTGGTGGAGCCGCGAGAAGCTCGAGGCCTATCAGCTCGCGCGGCTCCGCGACACCATCGAGTACGCCTACGCCCGCATCCCCTACTACAAGGACGCCTTCGATCGGCACGGCGTCCGCCCAGAACAGCTGCGCAGTCTCGACGACATCCGCCGCTTCCCGACCATGGGCAAGGAGACGCTGCGCGACCAGTTCGACCGCATCGTCGCACCCCACATGGATCGCTCGCGTCTGATGCAGTTCTGCACGGGCGGCACCACGGGCTCCGGCGTGGTGATGCTCTTCGAAGAGGACTACCGCAACCGCGGGCGGGCCTTCCTGCACCGGATGTGGGACACGGTCGGCTACCACCGCCACATGCTCGCGGCGGTGCTGCAGCACCGAGGCTGTCCCGAGGAGCTGAACGACGGGTTCTGGTACCACGACCGGGTGAACAACTCGGTGGTGATGTCGCCGCATCGGCTGTCCCGCGAGACCCTCCCGCGCTACCTCGAAGCCATCGAACGGCACCGCCCGAAGCTCCTGATCGGGTACCCCTCGCTCGTGACGCTGCTCGCCACCTATGCCGAGGAGGCCGGCTGGAACGACTGTCCGTTCGAGATGATCCTGCTCGGCTCCGAGACCCTGTACGATTTTCAGCGGAAGCGGCTGGAGGGCTTCTTCCAGGCGCCGGTCCACATCCACTACGGACACATCGAATCGGTGGCCCTCTTCCACTACTGCGAGCACTCCGAACGGTTCCACGTCCAGATGGAGTACGGCCTGAACGAGTTCCTGAAGGAGGACGGCTCGCAGGCCGGGCCCGGCGAGGCCGGCGAGATCGTCGGCACCAGCTTCGAGAACTGGTCGGTGCCCCTGATCCGCTATCGCACCCGCGACTGGGCCGAGCTCGGCAGCGAGCCGTGTGGATGCGGGCGCGCGTTCCCCATCGTCGACAAGATCCAGGGACGCGAGGGCGACTTCATCCGGACTCCGTCGGGGCGGACGCACGCGCCCATCGTGATCGAGGTCCTGATGGACGAGCTCCTCCTCGCCGGGTACTCGGGCCTCGACGACCTCCAGATCGTGCAGGAGAAGCTCGACGAGGTGGTGGTGCGCGCGGTGGCCGGGAAGCGCTTCGAGCCGCGCGAGCTCGAGATCTTCTGCGACCGGCTGGCCCAGGAGCTCGACCACGATGTGCGCGTCCGGAGCGAGCTCACCGACCGGATCCCGCGCACCGGCCGCCAGAAGAAGAGCCTGGTGGTGTCGCATCTGTCGGCGACGGGCGACGACCGCGCCAGTCTGTCCGGCGACTCTACGACGGGCTGAGCGCGCCGACGCAGAGCCGACCGTCGAGACGATCGACGGCCTGCCCCGAGAAGACGAGCTCATCGCGAACGCATTCGCCCCGCGGCAGCACCAGCGAGCCGAACTGGAAGCGATTGGCGTCCCACCGGTCCTTGGCCGCACGGAACACCCGACGCCAGGCGTCGCCGTCGCGCGACACCCAGAGCGTCGCATGCCGGCCTCGGTTCACCGAGGACGGCTCGACCGTGGTGGTCAATACGAAGCAGTCCCCGAAGCGGGTGGCGTAGAGACAGCTCCCCTCGAGCGTCGCCAGGGTCTCGACCTGTCCGGACTCCTTCGTGAACGAGACGAGCCGATTGGGTTCGAGCTCGGTGTCCGTGCCGAATACCAGACGGTCGCCGAAGTCGAAGGCGTCGACGACACGGAACGACTGCGAGCCGCGGGCCACCCATTCGAAGCGGGCGAGATCGTGCGAGAGCATTCCGATTCCGGCCTGCTCGCCCCAGTCTCCGGCGAACACCCAGTAGTGGCCACGCCGGCGATCGTCGATCAGGTTGTGGATGTGGAAGATCTCGCCGCTCGCGAAGGAGTGCACCGCCTCGAAGCGCTCGCCCCCGTCGTCCGAGGCGAAGATCCGGACCGGACGCGGCTCGTCGGGGAGTCCGTACTCCCCGAACAGAGCGCGCCCATCGGGACCGGCGGTCAGATTCATGGGAGGCATCAACGCGAGGGAGCCCGAATCGATCCGCGACGGCCGGAGCTCTCCGCCATCGGTAGGGCCGTGGAACACCCCACCGCGGTGCGAGGCCACGAGCGTGTCACCCGGCAGGACCGTGAGGCAACGCACTTCGTGGCGCAGGGCGCGACACGCCAGCCGGAACGGCTCGAGCGCGCGGCGCCAGCCGGGGCTGGGCAGCGTCGCCAGCAGATCCCACCCGAGCCCGAGATCGTGGGAACGCAGCACCTGCATGTGCTGCGAGGCATAGAGCGTCCCGTCGGGCTCGATCCGGAGCGCCTTGCCGCTGCTGTCGCGCCGGATCTCGAGCTCCAAGCGCCCGCTCCTTCCCCGCCAGGCCCCTGCGCGCGCCGAGCGGCCGGGGAGAATACCCGATCGCGCCACACGGCCGACCGCCACCGAGCGCGACCGATCACCGGTGCTCACCAGCGACCACCCCAGGCCGCCGGTCCTCGGCCCGGATCGTCGATTGCCGGGCCCCGGCCCGTCATCGCGGGTGGGATTTGCGAAGCGCGCAGGCCCGGGCCAACATCTTGAGCTTTGGAACGTGCGGTCGACGGCCGATTCGTGATCCAGAGCCGAAGCCGACGGGCAAGCTGCCCGTCTACGATCGAACCCCGCGTGACCTGTCCGCCGAATCGGGCCGGATCCGGCCCGGATGCTGCTGCGGTCACGATGTTCGCCCGCGAATTGCGCGCGACTGGATGGACCGCCCGTTGGCCCGACGCCATCGCCCCGACAACCTCTCCTCCGCCGAAGCCCTGACGGATGCCGCGGGTGTTCGCCCCAGCCGCCCGGCGCTCGACGACGCCTTCGACCCCGAGGCGTTCCGGCGCGACGGACATCGGGTCGTCGATCGTCTCGCCGACTACCTGGCGCGCTGCGCCCGGCGCGAGGGCAACACGGTGCTTCCCTGGTGGGAGCCCGGGGATCTCGTGGCGCGAACACCGGAGCTCGGGGACGAGCCCGCGGAAGACCTGACGAGCTTCCTCGACGAGCTGATCGCGCGCACCCTCCGCCTCCACGATCCCCGTGCGATGGGGCACCAGGACGGGGTGCCCCTTCCGACGGCCGCGCTCGGTGGCTTCATCTCGTCGGTGCTGAACAACGATCCGTCGGTGTACGAGACGGGCCCGGGCGTGCTCGCCATGGAGCAGCGTCTGCTCGAGTGGATGTGCCGCGAGCTCGGCTACGGACCCGGGGCCGGCGGCGTGTTCACCTCGGGCGGGTCGCTCGGCAACCTGACCGCGCTGCTCGCCGCCCGCCAGGCCAAGGCCGGCGTCGACGCCTGGACGCTCGGCGAGGCCGCCACGGGGCCCCTCTGTGTGCTCGTCTCGGAGCAGGCGCACTACTGCGTGGCGCGGAGCGTCCAGATGATGGGCTGGGGCGCCGAGGGCTGCGTCAAGGTGCCGGTGGATTCGGACTACCGACTCCGACCCGACGCCCTGGCCAACGCCTGCGCAGCCGCCCAACGATCGGGGCGCCGTCCGATCGCGGTGGTCGCGAGCGCCTGCACCACCGCCACCAGCAGCTTCGACCCGCTCCACGACATCGCCGACTTCTGCGCGGAGCGCGATCTCTGGATGCACGTGGACGGCGCGCACGGCGCGAGCGCCGTGCTCTCGCCCAGCTATCGCCATCTCGTCGACGGGATCGAACGCGCCGATTCCGTCGTGTGGGATGGCCACAAGATGATGATGATGCCCTCGCTGCTCACGGGCGTGCTCTTCCGCGACGCGCGCCGGTCGTACGAGACCTTCCGTCAGGAGGCCACCTACCTGTTCGAGGAACGCCCCGACGAGGAGTGGTACAACCCGGGCAATCGCACCGTCGAATGCACCAAGCCCGCCATGGCCACCCGGCTCTATCTCGCCCTCCGGGTGCACGGCATCGGGGTCCTGCGCGAGTACGTGACCCGCACCTTCGACCTCGCCCGCCGGTTCGCGGACGCCCTTCGGGCGGCAGACGACTTCGAGCTCGCGGTGGAGCCCGGGGCCAACATCGTGTGCTTCCGTTTCGTCGCGAGCGATACCGGCGACCCGGATGCGCTCCAGGCCGCCCTGCGCCAACGACTGATCCGGAACGGCGCCTACTACCTGACCCAGGCCGAGCTCCGCAACGCGCTCTGGCTCCGCGTGTCCCTGATGAACCCGGGCACCACCCTGGCCGATCTGATCGGCCTCCTCGACGAGGTGCGGGCGGCCGCACCGCTCTGCGCGGCCGATCTGGGGCGGGCCCTCGGCGAGGCGGGTTGAGCCGGGCTCAGGGCATCAGCCAGGCCGCCAGCCGGACGGGCGACATCAGCACACAGATCGCACCGAGCGCGAGCGCCGGACCGAAGCCGAAGGGCTGACTGAAGCTCCGTGCCAGCGTGGCCAGCACCATGCCGAGCACGAGGCCAGCCAGCGAGGCGATGCAGAGAGTCTCGAGGACGCCGGCCGGGCCCAGGAAGACCCCGATCATCGCCAGCAGCTTCACGTCGCCGAGCCCCATGCCCGGGAACCAGAGCCAGTAGTCCGCCTCGGTCGGCCGCGGGTAGTCGTCCTCCGGCCAGTGCTCGAAACGGCGGCCGAGCGTGGCGGAGAGCCGGGCGTGCAGGAAGCCGATGATCCAGAGCGAGCCGCCGCCCGTGACGGCGCCCAGGAGCGACTCCGCCAGGACCGGCCACCAGGGCAGGCCATCGAGCCAGGAGACGAGGGGCACGGCCAGCAGCCCCTCACCCAGCCCGCCCAGAGTCTGCGCGGCGCGGACGATCCGAAGCTCGAAGTCGATCACTGCCGCCGTGAAGAGCGCGGCCGCGAAGGCGCACCAGAGCGTCAGCTGGACCCCCGGTCCGTGACGCCAGGCCACCCCCACGAAGAGCAACGCCGTCGCCAGCTCGACCGCCGGGTAGCGCCACGAGATCGAGCCGCGACAGCCGGCGCAGCGACCCCGCAGCAAGAGATAGGACAGGACCGGCACGTTCTCCCAGGGACGCACCGCGCGTCCGCAGCGGGGACAGTGCGATCCCGGATGCACCAGCGACTCGTCCCGGGGGAGTCGATGGATCACCACGTTCAGGAAGGAGCCGACCACGAGTCCGAACACGCCGGCCACGACGAGCAGGAATCCCTGGGGCCAGAGCGCGGAGCCCTCGGACATGGATCTAGGCTAGCCAACGCGCCCGGACGGCCACCGGGTGTCCGGTCGGGACGGACACCGACTAGGAGGCGTCTTTCAGCATGTCGGGCGGGAGCTCCTCGGGCCGCGTGTGGCGAAGCACCTCGATCAGGCCGCGTCGCACCTTGGGGTGGGTCGGGTACTTGTTCCCGAGTTCCCTCAGGATCGACTCGGCGCGATCCCAGTCGCCCCCCTCCGCGAAGGCCACACCCAGCTCCGCCCCGAGGCTGGGATCCTGGACGAGATCGCCGGCGAAGCAGGCGCGGGCCTCGGCCTCGAACTTGCGCTGGGTCCGGGCCGCCTCGATCGCCAGCCGCATCTGGGCGTAGGTCATGAGCGGATCGATCTCGACGGCGCGCCGGAAGGCCTTCATGGCGAGCTCGGTGTCGCCCTGGTCCATCCAGATCACCCCGATCCGCGCGGGCACCACCGATTCGCGCCCCTCGGCGTCGAGCGCTGCGTGCGAATGGCGCCGCGCCGCGTCCATGTGTCCGTCCTCGACGGCGATCCAGGCCTGCCCCACCTTCGACCAGGTCGACTCCGGGTCGACCTCGATCGCCTGCTCGTAGGCCTGGCGCGCTTCGTCCTCGCGTCCGAGCGCGAGCAGCATCTCGGCCCGGGTCGCCCGGTAGGCAGCCTTGTACGGATTCCCGTCGATCGCGCGCTCGATGTACGGCAGCCCCTCGTCGGGGCGGCCCGTGGTCAGATAGATCAGCGAGAGGAGGGCATTCGAACGGGTGTGGTTGGGGAGCTTGTCGAGCGCCTGCTTGAAGAGCTCCTCGGCGTCCTCGAACTCGTGCCGCTCGAAGGCGGCGGTGGCCCGCTGAACGAGCGAGAGGTACGGGAGGCCGTCCTTCGGATCGATTCCGGTGTCGACGACCTCGCCCTCCGGCAGCACGTAGCCGAGCGCCGCGAGCTCCGCGCGCCGATCCGAGTCGATGTCGAGCTGCTCCACCACGCGGGCGTCGTCGAGGATCCGGCCGACCTCGGCATCGAGCCGCTCCTGATGGGGGCGCGCGCGATCGGGCGCCGTCTCGATCAGGTTCTCGATCTGCTTCGGATCCTCGGACATGTCGTAGAGCTCGGGCCGCGGCGCGCGCACGTAGTGGTGCTCGTTGGTGCGCAGGGCGAAGAGCGGCGCCCAGCCGTTCTCGAGCTGGGTGGCCAGGGTCTCCGCGTAGGCCTCGCGAGCGGCCGGCGCCTGGCCGGCCTCCCAGAGCGGCGCGAGATCGATTCCGGCCACCTGTTCCGCCGGAAAGGGGGCGAGCCCGGAGAGCGCCAGCAGGGTCGGCGCGATGTCGACCGTACGCACCACGCCGTGCACCTCGCGTGCGGCCGGGATCCCGGGACCCTGGATCACCAGCGGGACGTGGAGCACGGCGTCGTAGAGCGTCGAGCTGTGGGTGTACTCGCCGTGCTCGCCGAGACTCTCGCCGTGGTCGGAGGTGACCACCACGATCGTGTTCTCGAGCCGGCCCGAGACTTCGAGGCTCGCGAGGATCTCGCCGAGCTCGAAGTCGACGTAGGCGATCTCGGCGTCGTAGGGCGCGTTCGGGAACTGCTCGCGGAAGCGGAAGGGCGGCTTGTAGTCCATGTGGGGATCGTAGTAGTGCACCCAGCCGAAGAAGGGTCGGTCGGTCTCCTCGAGCCACGCCAGCGCGCGTCGGGTGGTGTCGCCGGCCGATCGCTCCAGGAATCCGCCAGGCGCCGCCTTCTGGTCGGACACGTCGTCGTCGTACACGTCGAAACCCTGGTCGAGGCCGTAGCGGTCCTCGAGCACCAGGGCCGACACGAAGGCCCCGGTGGCATAGCCACGATCCTGGTAGCGCTCGGCGAGGGTCACGAGGTCGGGCGCCAGCTTGAAGGCCCCGTTGTGGCGCGCGCCGTGCGTCGTGGGCCAGGCCCCGGTGAGAATGGTGCTGTGTGACGGGAGCGTCAGGGGCGACGAGCTGATCGCGGTGTGAAACAGGACACCCCGCTCGGCCAGCGTGTCGAGGTGGGGGGTGTGGGCCACCTGGCGACCGTAGACGCCCACGTGGTCGGCACGCAGGGTGTCGATCGTCACGAGGAGCACGTTCCGGGCGCCCTCGGGCGGCTTCGGTCGCCTGGATTCGGCGTCGATCAGGTTGCACGCCGAGACGCTCGATACGATGGCGACGAGCGAGAGAAGATCCCGGAATCGCATGCATTTCCCCTCTGGCAATGGTCTCGGATCGGCGTCGCGGGCGCGGGTCTTTAATCGCGCGGCCCCGGCCGCCCGGAGACCGCTCGGCAGGAGCGGGCGCGGCGCCGGGCGAGTCTTCAGCGGAAGTCGCGACGGGCGAAGACGAAGCTCGCCAGGGCGAGCACCGCCGCCGAGTACAGGATCGCGTAGCCGATCGGGAGCCAGACCTCCTCGGGACCGACGGGCAGTCCGTGGACCGCCTGGATGGTGAGATTGAAGGCCTCGAGGTCGGGCAGGAGCGCGTAGAGAACGGCGGTCGCGCGCTCGATCGACGCGACCCCCGACTGCACCCCGAGCTGCAACAGATCGCGCGAGAGGTGCCCCACGACGTAGAGCCCGAGCGCGAAGAGCGAGGAGAGGAGCGGCGTGGTGAAGGCCGAGAAGAGCGTCGCCAACGCCACGATTAACACCACCTCGAAGGCGACGAGGCCCACGGCGGCGGCGTGCGCGGCTCCGAGAGGCGCGTCGGTCAGCCACAGAACGGCAGCGAAGGCCATGCTCATGATGCCCATCTGGAGCCAGATGGTCGCGACCAGCCCGAAGAACTTGCCGAGCAGGAACTGGGTGCGCGACACGGGCTTCGAGAGGATCGTGTAGATGGTGCGCCGGTCGACCTCCTTGTGGAGGAGGTTCACGCCGATGAAGATGGCGATCAGCACGGCGAAGAGTCGGATGGCAGCGAGACCCACGTTCTGGATGATCCGCTCGCGCTCGACGTAGGTGAGCGTCGAGAGCAACACGCCGAGGGCGATCAGTCCGACCGCGAAGAACACGAAGGTGTAGAGCACCCGGTGCCGCACGGCCTCGCGGACGGTGTTGTGGGCGATGGTCCAGACGGGAGCGAGGACGTTCATCGGTTTCCCTCCTCGACGGCCGAGAGGAAGAGCGCCTCGAGCGAGGCCCGCACGGGGGTGACCGAGATCACCTCGGCGTCGGCGGCGATCACCTCCGAGAGCACCTCCTGCACCTGCTTTCCCGCCACGCGCATCTCGATCTGGTCGCCGTGGCCGCGCAGCTCGAGCGCGTAGCGGCTCTCGAGCAGGCTCGCGGTCTCGGCGGGGAGCCGGGCCACGGTGACGTCCGAGACGCGGTGCTCCGCGTCGAGGAAGCGCTCGATGCGGCCCTCGTACTGGATCCGGCCGCGCACGATGATGGCGACCCGGTCGCAGACCATCTCGACGTCGCCCAGGATGTGGGTGTTCATGAAGACCGTCTTGCCTTCCCCCTTGAGCCTGAGGATCAGATCGCGGATCTCCTTGCGCCCGATCGGGTCGAGGCCGCTCATGGGCTCGTCGAGGAAGACCACCTCCGGGTCGTGCACCAGCGCCTGAGCGAGTCCGATGCGCTGCAGCATTCCCTTCGAGAAGGTCCGCAGGCGCGCCTCGCCCGCGTGCGAGAGCCCCACCCATCCGAGGAGCTCGTCGATGCGCGCGTCGAGCTGGCGGCGCGCCACTCCCGACAGACGCGCGTAGAAGCGCAGGAACTCGCGACCCGTCAGATAGTCGTAGAACGAGGGGTGTTCGGGCAGGAAGCCCACGTGGCGCCGGAAGCCCGTCTCGCGCACGTCGTGACCGAGGATCGCCGCCCGCCCCCCACTCGGACGTATCAGGCCCATCAGGATCTTGAGGGTC
>CAYYUT010000091.1:0-9297 GCA_964474935.1 uncultured Spirochaetales bacterium | reverse complement strand
CCCGCGCGCGCGGCGGCCGTGGGGCCGCCGCGCGCGTCACGCCTCGCGAAGGGTGATTGACGCATGGCAGTCGGCGACGTACCGGGCAGCAGCACGACGCTCTCGGGCAGGCTCACATTCGGGGGCCTGGCCTCGGGGCTCGATACGAACTCGCTCGTGCGCACCTTGCTCGCCATCGAGGCGCAGCCACTCAACCGCCTCGAGGCTCGCAAGGGCGAGGTCGAGCGGGAGCAGGAGCTGTTCCGCGAGCTCAACACCAAGCTTCTCGCGCTGCGGAACGCCGCGCGCGACATCGACAATCGGGTTTCGACCCTCCCGTCCGTCGGGGGCGAGTCGAACTCGGAAGAGCTGCTCGCGTTCACCGCGACGTCCACGGACGACAGCCTCGTGACCGCCAGCGCGAGCGGCGATGCCGTGCCCGGCACCTACGAGGTCGTGGTGAAACAGCTCGCGACGGCCGGCCGTGAGATCTCGACCGGGGTGGCCGATGCCGATGCCTCCCTGGGCTTCGGGGGTGAGACCCTCGACATCGACTACGGCGACGCGACGAGCGTCATCTCGGTCAGCTTGAACGCCTCGACCACCCTGAACGAGCTGGCGAGCGCGATCAACGCGGATGCCAACAACGGCGGAAACGTCACCGCCACGGTGCTCGACGACGGGACCGATTTCCACCTGGTGCTCCAGGGAACGGAGACCGGGACGGAGAACGATCTCACGATCACCGAGTCCGCCGGCCTGGCCGGCTTCATCGATCCGGCGCTCAGCAGCGACGCTCAGGATTCGATCGTGAACGTTCTCGGGATCGACGTCACCCGAGCGTCGAACTCGGTGACGGACGCGGTGGCCGGGATCACCTTCGAGCTGCAGGATGCGGACGCCGCCACCACCGTCGAGGTCACGGTGGCCGAAGACGTCGACACCATCGCGACCCGTCTCGAGGCTCTCACGTCGGCCTACAACGACGTGCGCCAGTTCATCCGGACCAACGCCTCCTTCGATCCGGACAGCGAGACGGCCGGGGCATTGTCCGGTGATTCCACGGTACGCTTCATCGACGGCCTCGTGCAGCAGACCCTGATCAACAGCTTCCAGTTCACCGAGGACAGCGAATTCCAGGGGCTCGCCGAGATCGGGATCAGTACCGGTGCGAACGGAGATCTCTCGGTCGACCGGAGCGCGCTCGAAAGCGCACTCCAGACGGATGCCCAGGCAGTCCGGCGCCTGATCGGTGGCGATCCCGCGAATGGCGAGGATGGTGCAGCGACGGCCCTTGCGCGCGCGCTCGGGCCGATTGTGCGCAGCGGAGACGGACTCCTCGTACAACGAGAGCAGGGCTTCGAGACCCGGATCGATGATCTCGATCTCCGCATCGAGCAGCTCGAGCGTCTGCTCGTCATCCGCGAGGAGCGTCTGATCTCGCAGTTCACCGCGCTCGAATCGACTCTCGTGTCGCTCCAGACGCAGGAGTCGTTCTTGCGAGGCATCTAGCGCAGGGTCGTCGGCACAGGGAAGGGCAGGGGTTGTACGAGCGTTATCGCGAGATCGAGTTCCAGACGGCGAGTCCCGAGGGTCTGGTGGTGAAGATGTACGATGGCGCCATCCGGTTCGCGCGACGGGCGATCGAGTGCAATCGGGCCGGGCGGATCGCGGAGCGGGGGCAGGCGTTGTCTCGCGCGCTGGCGGTGGTCTCGGAGCTTCGGAGCTGTCTCGATTTCGACCAGGGCGGTGAAGTCGCTCGCAATCTCGAATCGCTCTACAACTACATTTCCGACCGCCTGCTCGAGGCGAACCTGAGGGGGCGGAGCGAGCCGATCGAGGAGAGCGTCCAGATCCTCGAGATGCTGCGGGAGGCGTGGCGCGAGGTGGCAGCGGGCGCCGGCAACAACGCGACGAAGGCGGCCCGGTGAGCAAGGCGGAGCATCGCTCCGCGCTCGTTCGCGTCGCCGAGCGGCTGCTCGACGCCACGCGACGGCTCGAGGACGCGACACTCTCCGACGACGAGCAGGTCCTCGGGGACGCGCGCCGGTCGCGGGAACGCTGCTTCGAGGAGTTTCGCGCTCTGGTCGAGGCCGACGGGGGCGGCCTGCCCGATGCGGCGCGGGGCGCCGTCGACGAGGTGCGGCGTCGCGATCGGCGCCTGATGTCGTTGTTGCGAAAGCTGGCCACCGATCTCACGCAACAGCGCGACACGCTGCGCCTGGCCCGCCAGGCGGTTCGGGCCCGTCGCCCCGGGAGCCCCGAGCCCCGTTTCGTGACCCGCCGGGTCTAAGCGGCCTCCGACCAGCGTCCGAGCTCCGGAGCATCGCGGCGGACGCGGCAGGCGGCAGAATCTGCCGGGCGTGTTCCAGATTGGAATGCCGCACCGATCGGGTGGTCGCCGCCCGGTGGGACCCTCCGGATCCGAGGCGCGCCGGCGGCCGCGAGACGCGTCCTGGAGGCCGTTCCCGACTCGCTCGTGAACCGGTGCGACATCGCCCGCTTGGCACTCTTCTTGCTCCACAGGGACTGCCCGGGTCGCCATGGATCCCAGGGCGAGGGGGATGCATGAGTCTCGAAGGTCGCCAGATCCTGCTGACCGGTGGAACCGGTTCCTTCGGTCGTGCCTTCCTGCGGCGCGTCGTCGCACGCTTCCGCGATTGCACGGTCCGTGTCTACAGCCGCGACGAGCTGAAGCAGAGCGAGCTCGCCCGCGAGTTCGGTCAGCATCCCCAGCTCCGCTACTTCATCGGTGACGTTCGGGACCGCGACCGTCTGCACCGCGCGATGCAGGGCGTCGACGTGGTGATCCACGCGGCGGCGATGAAGCAGGTGCCGATCTGCGAGTACAACCCCGCCGAGGCCGTGAAGACCAACGTGCTCGGGGCCCAGAACGTGATCGACTGTGCCATCGACGCCGGCGTCGAGCGCACGGTGGCCCTCTCGACCGACAAGGCCGTGAACCCCGTGAACCTCTACGGAGCGACCAAGCTCTGTGCCGAGAAGCTCTTCATCCACGGGAACGTGTACGACGGCAGCCGGGCCAGCCGGTTCTCGTGCGTGAGGTACGGCAACGTACTCGGCAGCCGAGGGAGCGTGGTCCCGATCTTCCTCGAGCAGGGCGCGAGCGGCAGTCTGAGCCTCACCGATCTCCGGATGACCCGTTTCTGGATCACGCTCGACCAGGCCATCGATCTGGTGTTCGCGTCGCTCGACGACATGCGGGGTGGGGAGATCTTCGTGCCGAAGATCCCGAGCATGCGGCTGGTCGATCTGGCGCGCGCCGTCGCGCCGGACGCCGAGCTCAAGGAGGTCGGGATCCGGCCCGGCGAGAAGCTCCACGAGGTTCTGCTCACCGAGGAGGAGGCCCGCGCCGCCTCGGAGTTCGAGACCCACTTCGTGGTGGGTCGGACGGGCCGCGTTCCGGGCGGGAAGCCCCTGCCGGACGGCTTCGTGTACTCGAGTCACACCAACACCCAGTGGCTGACCGTGGATCGGCTCCGCGAGATCGTCCACGAGATCGAGGTGCAGCATGTCTGACGACCCGAGGGGTGGTCCCGAGGGGGACAGGGCGCTGCCATACGCCCGGCATTCCCTCGACGCATCGGACCGGGATGCCGTGCTTCGCTGTCTCGACTCGGGCCGCCTCGCCCAGGGACACGAGGTCGTGGCGTTCGAGGAAGGGCTGGCCGAGCGGGTCGGACGGATGTACGCCGTGGCGGTGTCGAGCGGCACGGCAGCGCTCCAGGTGGCGTTGCGGGCGCTCGGAGTCGTCCCCGGCGACGAAGTGATCGTCCCTTCCCTCACCTTCGTGGCGACGGCCAACGCGGTCGCGCTCTGCGGCGCGACCCCCGTGTTCGCCGACATCGATCCACATTCCCTGACGCTCGATCCGACCTGGGTGGCGAAGCTCGCCGGTCCGCGGACGCGAGGTGTCGTCCCGATGCACTACGCGGGCCAGGCCGCCGATGTCGACGCGATCCGCGAGGCGGCCGGATCCGGGCGTTTCGTACTCGAGGACGCCTGCCACGGTCTCGGGGGGAGCGTCGAGGGCCGCTCGATCGGTGGCCTCGGCGACGCCGCGTGCTTCTCGTTCCATCCCGCCAAGCACATCACGACGGGGGAGGGTGGCGCGGTCGCGACCGACGACCCCCAGGTCGCGCGTCGTCTGTTTCGGCTCCGCGAGCACGGGATCGAGCGCGATGCGCAGGACTTCGAGGGCCTGGGGCTGCCCCGAGAGCTGGCGCACGAGGCGTCGGGCGACTGGATCTACGAGATGCATACGCTGGCGGCGAACTTCCGGCTGGCCGAGTGCTCGGCGGCGCTCGGACGCAGCCAGCTCGCGCGACTCGACCGGTTCCTCGAGCGCCGCGCAGAGGTCGCCGAAAGCTACGAGGAGGCGCTCTGCGATCTCGATGCGCTCGAGCTTCCCGAGGAGGGGCCGGCTCACCGCTCGGCCTGGCATCTCTACGCCGTCCGGGTCCGTCCGGGCTCGCTTCGGGGGGGCCGTGCGGCGCTGTTCGCGCGTCTGCGATCCGATGGCATCGGCGTCCAGGTGCACTACGTCCCGGTGCACCTGCAGCCGTGGTACCGACGACGCCTCGGGACCGGCTGGGGAGATCTCCCGGCGACGGAGAACGCCTACCTCGGACTGGTCTCGCTCCCTCTCTTCGCGGACATCCGGGACGCGGACGTCGGCCGGGTGGTCGAGTCGGTGCGGCGCCATGTGAGGGAGCTGCGCCGGTGAACCGCCTGCAGCTCTTCACCGTCTTCCATGGGAATCTCGACTTCTCGGCGTTGCCGGATCGCGACGTCACCCTCGTCGTCTCGCGCTGCTACTGGCCCCTCCTCCTCCTGGCCGAACGGGCCCGGATCCCGATCGGTGTCGAGATGCCCGCGCGTACGCTGCGACGCGTGGCATCCGAGGACCCGGAGTGGATGAAGACGTTCCGGCAGCTGGCGGAACGGGGTCTCGTCGAGCCCGTGGCGTCGGGACTGGCCCAGGTCGTGGCGCCTCTCGTGCCCGCCGACGTGAACCGCGCGAACCTCGAGCTCGGCCGCGAGGAGTATCGGGATCTGCTCGGGTTCGTTCCCTCCACCTGGTTCGTCAACGAGCAGACCTGGTCCCAGGGGCTCGCCACGCTCTATCGTGACGTCGGCGCCCGCGCGGTCGTGATGGAATGGAACAACCCCGCCAGCGCGCGTCCCGAGCTGCGCCCGCTCCGCTTCCGTCCGGCCCGCCTGGCGGATGGCCCAGATCGGCGAACCGGTCGCGGGCTCACGCTCCTCTGGAACGACTGCGTCATCTTCCAGAAGCTCCAGCGCGCGGCCCAGGGTCTCACACCCGAGCGAGACTATCTCGAGGCGATCGCGGCCGCGCACTCGCCCGACGAGGAGCGCGTGTTGTGCGCCTACGGGGGCGACCTCGAGATCTTCGACTATCGACCCGGCCATCCCTCGCCGGCGGGGGCCGGAGAAGGGCGCGAGTTCGGACGCCTCGCGGGCATCTTCGAACGTCTGGCGTCCGAGTCGTGGATCCGTTTCGTGCTTCCCGGGGTCGCGGCGGATGTTCCGCACGGTCCGGAACCGGTCGATCTGACCACGGCGGCCCAGCCGATTCCCTGCAAGAAGCAGCCTCGCTACAACCCGACACGCTGGGCGGTGTCCGGGCGCGACGGTCTGGGAATGAACACGCGCTGTTTCGCGCTGCGGCGCCTCGAGCGCACCCTCGACGGCCTGGCACCCGAGCGCGATCGACGTGCGCCGGGTCGCCGGGCTCTCGTGGGCCTCTGGCGCAGCGATTTTCGGACCCGCGCCACGGAGCAGCGCGTCGAGAGCTTCCAGTTCGGGATGGGGGCGGCCACGGCCGCTGCGCGGGCCGAGCTCGAACGCTGCGTGCCGCCGCTGCCCGAGGACGCCCTCGCGCTCGTCATCAACGCCTCGGACGTCGCATGGGAGGACGATCCGATCGAGGTTCCGCTGCATCTGCCGCCGGGACGCCTGCACCACGCCGCGGTGATCTGCGACCGGGCCGAGGCGCTGCCCCCGGACCATCACCAGCTCGAGGTGCACGGACGCTATCGGGACGGGAGCATCCGCCGCGCCATCCTGGTGTTGGAGCCCCGTCTCGGCGCCGGCGAGCCGATCGTGATCCGGCCGGGTCGCGCCCGCACCGACGCATGCGATGGGAGCACGTCACCGATCGACGCGCTGCGGAGCCCGACCGTCGACGCGCGCTTCCTCGCGCATCGCGGTGGCGCACTGGCTTCGCTGCGTTTTCCGCGTGTCGCCGACCACGAGATCCTCGGGACCGTGCCCCACGGGAGCTTCGAACGCATCGAGTACACACCCGATTTCTACTCGGGCCACGTGGTCGCGGTGCGCGAGGACGGGAAACAGGTGACCGATCTGGTGCCCGTGGAGACGTCGGCCGCGGTGCGCGGGGGAGCCGTCCGCGATCTCGTCGTCTTCCACGTGAAGACGGGTCTCGGGGAGTGGACCAAGCTCTACCGGAGCTACCGCCGCCACGATCGCATCGACCTGGTGCATGGACTCCACTTCCACGAGGCGCGGGTGGCGTCGCTCCGACTCGGCATCTTCACCGGGCTCACCACGGGGTGGAATCGGTCGCAGCTGGGCTATGCGAGCGTCAACGGGGGGGACCAGATCGAGTCGTTCCCGCTCGGTTCGGGGGTCCGGGTCGCGCACCACAAGGCCGTGTCCGCGGCGGTGACCGCGTCGTCGTGCCTGGGTGCGACCGAGGGCTGGGTCTCGATCGGTGACGATCGCCAGGGCGTGGGAATCATCGGCGATCGCAGCCAGTGCGCGGCGGTGCCCCTCCTCGAGTACGAGGACGTGGACGGGCGTGGCTTCCTCCGTGTGTATCACACGCTCGCCGAGACGGACGAGACGCGCGCCACCTTCTTTCGGGGCTTCCACCGGGTGGCCTTCGCTCTCGTGGCACATCGGAACGACAAGGGGCGCGTGCGACGTACGGCGAACGCCATCGAACGGGGTCTGGCCTACCGGACGGAGCGGGGCGTTGGAATCGCACGCGGTCTTTGAGTCCAATCTCGCGCGCATGCGGCGTCGTCACGCCTGGGTGGCGCGGCTGGTCGAATCGGCCCCGCTCGACGCCGTCGAGCTGGTGACGGGGCCGAGAGGGGCCCGCACGGTGGCGGTCGGGGGCGCGCTGCTCGCATCGGCCTACGATCCGCGAGGAGAAGGCGAGAAGCTCGCGGATGAGATGGCGCGGGAGCCGGCCGATCTGCTGGTCGCGATCGGTTTCGGTCTCGGTCATCACCTCGAGAGCTATCGCCAGCGCAACCCCTGCCCGATCGTGGTGTACGAACCGTCCCCGGAGCGGCTGCGCGCCGCGCTCTCGACCCGCGCGATTCCTCTCCTGGAACGCCCCGACGTGCATCTCACCAGCGACCTCGGGCAGCTGTCGCAGGTATTCGGAGCCCTCTACACGCCCGGGTTGTCGGCCCGGATCGTGCCGCATCCGAGCCTGCTCTCGATCGATCCCGGGAGCGTCCGCGAGGCCGTCGAGCGGATCAGCCGAACCAAGAGCAGCCGCGACATCACCGCCGGAACCCGGGTCCGGATGGCGGCACCCTGGGCCGCGATGCCCGTCGACAACCTTCCCGATCTGGTCGCGTCGGCCAGCTGGATGCAGCTGGCCGAGCGGTTCCAGGGGGTGCCGGCCGTCGTGTGCGCGGCCGGCCCGTCGCTCGACAAGCAGCTGCCGAAGCTCCGGGAGGTTGCCGACCGGGTCGTCGTGGTCAGCATCGGCCAGACCCTGCGGTCGCTGCGCCGCGCCGGGATCGAGCCCGACTTCGTGCATCTCGTGGAATCACAGGACGTGCGTCATCAGCTCACCGATGCGGGCGACACATCCGACCTCAACCTCGTGCTCGTTCCCAACTGCCACCCCGAGCTGTTCGCCCTTCCCGTTCGGAGCCGCTGGGTCGCCTGGGTCCAGGCCAACCAGATCGGCTGCTGGATCGCACGCTCGCTCGGCGAGCGGCGCTGGCTCAACAGCGGCGGCACGGTCGCGCAGACCTCGGTCTTCCTGGCCGACGTTCTCGGCTGCGATCCGGTGATCCTGATCGGCCAGGATCTCGCCTATACCGACGGGCGGGCCTATGCCGCCGACAGTGCCTACGACGGGGTCGGCTTCCGGGTCGGCGAGGACGGCGGCTACGAACTCACCGACATCGACCGGAAGATGCGCAAGTTCGGTCGCGATTCGCGGGCTGGCGCCGTCAGCCGACGCAAGGATCTGGTCTGGGTGCCCGGCTGGAACGGCGGGACCGTTCCGACCTCGCCTGCCTATGCCTCGTTCCGCGAGAACTACCGCGACATCGGGCTCTTCCTGAAGTCGCGCCGCAAGCGCTTCGTGAACTGCACCGAGGGAGGGGCCCGGATCCCCCAGATGGAGCACCAGGCGTTCGAGGAGCTGCTCGCGACCCTCGAGCTCCGGTCGATCCCCAAGCAGGGCGTGATCCGTGGAGTATTCGACTCGAGGGAAGACCCGGATCGAGAAAAATTGACCCGCCAGCTCGAGCGGACGCGATGCGCATTGAGAGACGTAGAGCGCGAAGTTCAGAGCGGTTTGCGGGCCGTCGAGTCGGCCCCACGCGAGCTCGGCCGGGCCCGCACCGACCAGAGAAAGATCGACGTCCTGCGTCGGATCGGACGATACGAGAAGAAGGTTCGCCGGCGTCTCGAGTCCGTCGAATGGCTCGATGCGCTGGTCCAGGCCGGAATCCACCAGGCGATCGCCCTGGCGCGGGCCGGGAGCTCCCCGACGCCCACGCCGGAGCAGGCGGTGGAGGAGGCCCGGCAGCTGTTCGAGACGACGGCAGCCGGCGTCGACCTGGGGCAGGAGCTGCTCGTTCGCTTCGAGGAGCGGCTCTCCGAGGTCGGGTTGCCGCGCGAGGAGCGACGTTCGCCGCAGGTGAGCGTCGGGTACAGGAGAGAGACCGATGAAGATCTTGATCGTGGATGATTCGTCGACCATGCGGAAGATCGTCCAGAGGACCCTGCGCCAGGCCGGCTACGACGGGGCCGAGATCTCGGAGGCAGGCGATGGTCAGGAGGCCTTGAGCGTGCTGGAAGGAGGTCCGGTGGATCTCCTCTTCAGCGACGTGAACATGCCCAACATGAACGGACTCGAACTCGTGAAGGCCGTGCGTGCCGACGACGCCCTCAAGTCGATACCGATCATCATGGTGACGACCGAGGGCGGTGAGGAGGCCATCGAGGAGGCGAAACAGCACGGCACCAACGGGTACGAGGTGAAGCCCTACACGC
>CAYYUT010000090.1:0-9305 GCA_964474935.1 uncultured Spirochaetales bacterium | reverse complement strand
CCCCACCCAGACGACCTTCGGGACCTCGCGCGACGACGCCGAGTCGGGCTGCCTGCTCCGGTACCTCATGCAGAAGATCCTGCCGACGAACCCGTTCGCGACCATCGATCCTGATGGGGTGGGCAAGCTGATCGAGATGGGGCTCGAGCTGGGACGCCGGGTGCGACCCGATCTCGAGGTCGGGATCTGCGGTGAGCACGGTGGTGATCCCGAGAGCATCGCGCTCTGCCACCAGCTGGGTCTCGACTACGTCTCGTGCTCGCCCTTCCGGGTGCCGATTGCCCGGTTGGCCGCGGCCCAGGCCGCGCTCGCCGACCCCGACCCGGACTGACCGACCCTCCGGCGCGGGCTGCTCGGCCAGACCGCCACCTCGCGGACGGTCGTGTCGGTCGGACGCGTCCGGTCGGTCCGATGGCTCCGATCGGTCGGGTGGGTGAGCCAGGTCACCACCTGGGCCGCCTGCCGGTGCCATCCGCCTCGCAGGCGGCCGATCGGGCTGTCGACCACCAGCTCCGCCCAGGCCTCGGGGTCGTCCGGGGCCTGGGGCGCGTGCGCATCGTCGGCGCACGGCGCCGGGTCCGATGGCGGCGCCACGCCCGCGCGGGGCAGGGGGGCGCCGGCCTCGATCACCTCGACGGTGCGCGCGGGAACGCGCCAGCCCGTTCCGAGCAGCTTGACGGCGCTCTCCTTGGCGCTCCAGACGAGATTGGCGCATTCGGCAGGGTCGCCCGTCCAGGCGGCGACCAGGGAGCGCTCTCGCGTGGTCAGGAAATCGGCCACGAACCCGGGGCTGCGAGGCTCGACCTGCTCGAGGTCGCAGCCGACGTGGACCCCGGGCGGCGCGAGGGTGCACAGGGCCCAGCCCGCGCGATGGCTCAACGAGATCCCGCATGCGAGCGGGCGGCCGTCGTGGACCACGCGGGGCGCTCCCCGCCTGTCACCGGAGGGCGTCGGGAGCACCGAGAGCGCCGTCGGATGGGTCCCTTCCAGCCAGCCGGGAGGACAGCTCGAGAGGGCGGATCGGGCCGCCCAGCGGCCGAGACGCCAGTCGCTTCGTCGTGACGCCACCCGGAGCGTCGCCTGGAGCCTGCGCTCGGCGGGGCTCAGCCATGCGTCGTGGTCCGGCAGGGCCGAGTGATGCACCCGTCGAACCAGGGGCGTCCTCACGTTCCGGGCGCTCTCGATCCCGCGCGCTCGGCCTGCCAGCGAGCGAGCTCGCGTTGCATGCCCCGCTCGACCGCCTCGATCAGGTAGGGACGCAGCCGCTCCGGGGCGAGGATCTCGTGCACGGAGCCCACCCGCTGGGCGCGCTCGACGCTGTGCACCTCTTCGAATTCGCGGGCCACCGCTCCGAGCTTCTCGGATCGGACATCGTTCGCCAGCTCGTGCCAGCGAGCACGCAGGCGTCCCCGCTCGCCCTCGTCGGCCGCACCGATCGCCGCGTCGAGCTCGGTGAGCCGCGGGTCCTCGCGGGTCCTGCGATCGACTTCCCGGGCGAACACGACCGCCGCGGCCGGGGCGCCTCCGATCACCGAGGCGTAGCTCCCTTCGAGCGCGGCCACCTCGAGGTTGTCGTTCAGCGTCCGCGAGAACACGACGTAGGCGCCCCCGTGGTAGCGCGAGACCACGCAGAACACGATCGGGCCGCGGAAGTTCACCACTGCCCGGCCGATCTCGGCACCGTACTCGAGCTGGAGCCGCCGCATCGATTCAGGTGAGCCGTCGAAGCCCGAGAGGTTTGCCACCACCACGAGAGGCCGATTGCCACTGGCGGCGTTCACGGCCCGCGCCACCTTCTTGGACGAGAGCGGGAAGAGGGTCCCCGGTGTCCAGCTCTCGGGACCGTCGGTCGGCACCCGGCCGAGCCGCGCAATGGGCTTCGAATCGAAACCCACCAGACAGACCGGCTGACCTCCGAGGTGGGCGTCCCAGACCACTGCGATCTCGGCCTCGCTCATGTCCGGCCAGCGTTCGAGGGGCGTGTGGTCCTGATCGATCACGGCGCGCATGACGCTTCGGATGTCGAAGGGACGTTTCCGATCGGGATTCGATTCGGCGGCGAAGATCTCGCCCACCGTCGCGAAGCCCCCGGTCTCCGCCGGATGCGGCGCGTTGCGGATGTCGCGATCGCGCGGGTCGCGGGTATCCGTCGCGCGCGGGAAGCGCTCGCCCGGCATCACGTAGCCGTGCTCGTAGTGCCGGAACAGGATGTGGCAGGCCTGCTCGAGGTCGGCCGCCCAGTACTGCGCCTGGCCGTTCACTCCCATCACCCGGTCGTATCCACCGATCCCTCGGTTGTCCTCGGCCGACACGCCCCCCGAGTAGTCGAGGGCCTGCTTGCCGGTGAGCACCATGGAGGCGTCGTCCGTCATGATCAGGACGCCGCGGGTGTGCATCAGCATCGTCGCCTCGGCATTCCAATAGGACTGCCCGCCCACGTTGATGCCGGCCACCACCACGTTGATCTCGCCGCCAGCCTGGGTGAACTCGACCATCCGCCGCAGGGCCGCGGCGGTCCAGTCGAGATTCTCGGTGCCGCTGTCCATGGCGATCTTGGCGCCGGCCGAGAGCGCGATCCATTCGAGCGGCAGCTCGAGCTCTTCGGCGAGATCGATGGCCCCCATGATGCGGCGGCATTCGGGCTCGGCGAACGATCCCATTTCGCGGCTCGGATCGCTGACCAGGATGACGCGGCGCATGCCCTCGGGATGGCGGGGCGTCCGATTCGTGATGACGCCGACCACCAGGTTCGCGACGTTCTCACCCGGGGCACGGCCCACGGGTGCCAGGCGCCCTTCTCCATCGAGGTCGTACTCTTCGAACCCGCCGGGCGGGAACGGGCTGCGCGCGGACTCGGAGGGCGGCGCCAGCAGTTCGAGCGTCTCGTAGGGGTAGAGCAGACCCCGCTGGCGCATGCGCAGGACCTTCTGGTCATAGCTCGAGAGCGGGTGGATCGGCTCCGCGGTCGGGTCGGAGAGCGTGAGGGTGAGGCCTTGTCCGGCGGTGCCGCGCACCTCGAGGATGCGGGGCCGGAGATCCCCGGTGTCCGGGTCGGGGATCCGTGCTCGAACGACCACCTTCTCGACGCCCAGATCGGCAGTGGCCGGTGCCAGATTCCGGATCACCCGGTCGATGTCCGCCGGCGGCAGCCGGAGGGGCGGCCAGAGATAGAGCACCACCCGATTCCAGTGCAGGCGCTGCCGCCGGGTGCGGTGCGATTGGACCTCGCGGATCGCGGCGAGCGCCTCGAGCAGCATCATCTCGAGGCGCGGGAGCCGTTCGACGCGGCCCTCGGAGTCGCAGACGGGCTCGAGGTCGCGCACCTCGGCGAAGGCGAAGAGCCGCTCGTCCCTCGGGTTCGAGCGCGCCTTGCCGTGGAAGAGATAGACGTCCTCCACCGAAGGAAGGCGCTCGATCTCGAAGTTCGCCGTCCGCCAGAGCTGCAGGCGTTTGGCCAGCATGGGATGGATGCCGCGGTAGACCCGCTCCTCGGCGAGCTGGCCACCCGCGTCCGGCCGCAAGGTGTAGTGCTGCATCGAGGTGGCCGGCCCGTCGTCGCCGAGCGCTCCGAGGGCCACGACGAGCCGGCGAAGCCGACGCGGCAACGCGGCGGCGTCGGCCGCCTCGCGGATGCGCTCCACGATCACGTCGGGATCGTCGTGGGCATCGTCCCGCCAGAGATAGGCGTCGATCATCAGGTCGCAGTCGGTCGGGAGGCCCGCGACCAGCTGGCGCAGATCGGCCAGCAGCGCGTCGAACTCGCTCAGGGCACCGCAGGTGGCGATCACGTGGATCCGATCGCCCTCGTGCCGGTAGTCGGCCTCACAGAGGGAACGCGAGGCGTGCTGTCGCGTTCCCAGCCAGTCGACCGTTCGGATCTGGTAGTAGCGTCGCGTGAGCGCCTCGAGCATCCACTGGCGCATCTCGCCCGACGCCTGCGGCATTCGCGCGGTGAGGAGATTCACGAGCGGCTCTCGGCAATCGACGAGGGCGGTCAGGTGGGGCTCGACCGAGTCCGCGGCTTCGAGCGCGGAGATGTGGCGTTCCGCCTCGGCGTAGGCCTGTCGGCGCATGTCCTCGAAGCGCCGGCGTTCGAAGGTGCGGTAGCGCACCTGACGCGCGAGGTCGCAGACTGCCGGATGGCTCGAACGCGTGGCGTCGACGATGCGGTCGAGCAGCGCGCGATGCTCCGGGTCGGCATCGCTCGCTAGGCGCTCGGGCCGGTCGAGCCGTCGTTCGAGCAGACGCAGCACCACCGAGGCCTGCGCGTCCATGCGTCCGTGCGCTCGACAGATCCAGAGCAGGGCCTCCTCGAGCGGCCGGCCGGGCTCGAGGCTCTCGACGCCGTACTGGGCGAGCGCCCGGCGGAGCTTGTCGAGGAAGCTCTCCGGCAGCCCGGTGCCGGCGGCGTCCGGTGCCCGGAGGAAGCTGTGCAGGTACTCCTCGCTGCTCGACTCCTCGCCGCCGCGCCCGCGGAAGAGGGCGCAGCCCTCGCTGAAGGCCGCGAGCACCGCGTCCTCGGCCCTCGAGACCTCGGGGTCGTCGCCGGGCAACGCGTCGCATGCCGTCCGCCAGGCTTCCACCAGCCGATCCGAGGCGGCCGGATCGACGTCGAATCCGAGCATCAGCTGCTCGAGCTCCTCGAGGGCGCGCAGCGCCTCTCGCTGGGGGTCGCTCGTTGCGGGGAGCTGGGCGGCGGCCTCGCCGAAATCGACGGGGGTCGTGCCGGGTTGCTCGACGTCGGTGTCTCCGGTCTCGAGGATCAGCAGGGGCGCTCCCGTGTCCACCTGCTCGTGGACGGCGGCGGCCACCTCCTTCACGCGACCCGCGCAGGGCGCGAAGACCCTCATCTCGGTCTTCATGGCCTCGAGCACCGCGACCACCTCGCCCGCACCGACCTCCTCGCCCACGGCGCGGGGCAGCGCGAGCACCACCGCGGGTGCCGGTGCCCGGACGATCCCGGCATCGTCGCGGGAGAGGCGGTGCGTGATCCCGTCGATCTCGACGATCTGATCGAGGCCGTCGGTGAACGAGACCACGCGGCAGCGGGCGTCGCCGATCTGGAGGCGCCTCTCGAGGGGCGCGACCGGCTCGATGGTGGCGACGATCTCGTGACCGCCGACCCGAATGCGATAGCGCTGCCGACCGAGGCGATGCACCGCGAGCGTGTAGGTCGTGCCCCGGTAGCGCAGCTCGATCGCGCGTCCGACCTCGTGGCGTACCCGCGGGCGGCCGCGGGCCGCGGTCGAGAGGAACTCGCGGAGATCGCCCTCGAAGGCGGTCTCCCAGGCCTCGATGGCGCCGGCCACGAGGGCCTCGGCACCACGATCGGGCGGGAGATGCGCGCGCCGCTCGGACAGCTCGTCGAGCCAGGCATTGTCGGGCTCACCGCGCCGGACCTCGGGACGACGCAGCAGTCCGAGCAGGAAGCCCCGATTGCTGGCTCCACCGCGCACGGCGAGCCGCATCTCGCCCATGGCCCGCTCGAGACGCGCGAGCGCCTCGTTCCGATCGCGGCCGCTGGCGATGACCTTGGCGATCATCGAGTCGAACTCGGCCGGGATCCGATCGCCCTCGGCCACGCCGGCGTCCACCCGCACGCCGCGTCCGCCAGGCATCCGGAGCAGCGCGATCTCCCCCGGCGAGGGCGCGAACTCGCGCTCCGGATCCTCTGCGTTCACCCGCACCTCGATCGCGTGGCCGCGAGGCGTCGGAGGCTCACCCTCGAGTCGTCCGCCCTGGGCCACGTGGATCTGGAGCTTGACGAGGTCGACGCCGGTCACCTCCTCCGTGACCGGGTGCTCGACCTGCAGTCGGGCATTCACCTCCATGAACGAGAGGCGCCGTTCGGTGGGGTCGTAGAGGAACTCGACCGTGCCCGCCCCGTGGTATCCCGCCTGCGCGACCAGACGGACCGCAGCGTCGCAGACGGCCCGGTGCTGGTCGGGATCGAGGGCCGGGGATGGCGTCTCCTCGAGCACCTTCTGGTTGCGGCGCTGGATGCTGCAGTCGCGCACGCCCAGGGCCCAGGTGTTGCCGTGCTCGTCGGCGATCACCTGGACCTCGACGTGGCGGGCGGCCTGGATCTGTCGCTCGAGGAAGACAGTCTCGTCGCCGAAGGCCTTCAGGGCCTCGGAGCGGGCGGATTCGAAGGCCGGCGCGAGCTCGTCGTCCGTGGCCACGCGCCGGATCCCACGCCCACCGCCGCCGGCCGACGCCTTCACCATCAAGGGAAGCCCGAGACTGGCGGCGGAGGTGCGCGCCTCGTCGAGGCTCGCGACCGGGCCGCCGCTCCACGGAGCCACCGGGACTCCGGCCTTCTCGGCCAGGCGCTTCGAGCCGATCTTGTCGCCGAGCTCGCGCATCACCTCTGGCCGGGGGCCGATGAAGGTCACGCCGAGCTCCCGACAGCGCTCGGCGAACGACGCGTGCTCGGCCACGAAGCCCCAGCCGACCCATACGGCCTCGCTCGCGGTGGCGCGAAGCGCTTGGACGATGGTCTCCACGTCGAGATAGCGGTTCTTGCGTTCGCCATCGCGCGGGTCGACGAAGCTCGCCGATCCGAGCCGGTAGGCCTCGTCGGCTTCGCGAACGAAGAGGGCGTGGGCATCGGGGTCGGTGTAGAGGGCGATCGTCCGAAGCCCGACGGGCTCCTCGGCCTCGAGCTCGTGGACGGCACGAATCAGGCGGACGGCCGCCTCGCCGCGGTTCACGACCGCGATACGACGGAAGCGCAGATTCATCGGCCGAGCGCTTTCCGGAGCGGGGCGGCCATCGCGTCGGGAAGCGGATCGGGGAGCAGGGCGGTGCGGTAGCCTTCCATCCGGAGCACCAGGCGGCCCCCGGCGTCGAGGACCTCGATGTCGCACGCGCTGTCCGCACGGGGCGTGACCAGCGCATGGTGTGCCCCGTCGCCGTCGGTCTCGGGCGCGATCGACACCCGCGCGATTCGTTGGGGCAGCCCCATTCGCCCCTGGTTCGCGATCTCCCACAAGCCGGCCGTCTGGAAGCAGAGCTCGATCAGCCGGGGCGCCGCGAGGAGCCGGGCCTCGGGATCCGAGCAGAGCGGCGGAAGGCCTGCGGGCATGCGTCCCACCACCCGGTCGCCCTCGCGCCAGGCTGCTGCCAGCACCTGGAAGGCCGGGCCATGGAAGAAGACCCGATAGATCGCCTCGGCGGTGGCGGCCTCTGCGGGCGGCTCGGAGGGAGGCTCGATGCGCTGCTCCGAGAGCGGGCCGTCCGGCTCGGTCAGCCGGATGCGGGCCTCGAAGTGGCAGGTGCGTCGCGGCTCCGCCGCGCCGGCGAGCAGGCGACTCCCCACGAGCGTGCAATCGGCCCAGGATCTCGAGCCTTCCTGAAATACCTGAGCGTTGACTTCCACTTCACGTGGCTCGTTCCGATAGAACTTGAAGGGTGCATCGAACCGCACCGACTCCAGGGCGACCGGTCGGCGCCCGCCCGAGGCGGCCCGGGCGAGCTCGGCGAAGAGCTCGAGCCCCATCACGCCGGGAAGCACGGGGACGCCGTCGATGCGGTGGTCGTCGAGGAAGGGCTCGGTGCCCGGGTCGAATCGGGGGCGCGCTCGGTGCCCCCCGTGGGCCCGGGTCGCGACGATCTCGGGCACCAGGGGCTCGTCCGTCGGGACGGGATGCGCCAGGCCTCCCTCCGGATGACGCTCGTCGAGCAGTACCCCGAGGCTTCCCGCGACGAGCACCTCTCCCCGGCCGCCGCGCGAGATCTCGCGCCGGACGATCGGGGTGCCGACCGCGGCCGGCAGCATGTCGATCCCGGCCTGGGCCATCACCGCCGGAATCGATCCGCGGGTGGCCATGCCGACGTCGCCCCAGGCCGTCCAGTCGATCGCGATGGCCCGTGTGTCCGGGTGGGTGGTGTGCATGCTGGCGATCGACTTGCAGAGCAGATCGTTCGCGGCGCTGTAGTCGGTCTGGCCCGGGTTGCCGAAGCGCCCCGAGATCGAGCAGAAGGTCACCACCGCCCGGGGCGGCGAGGCGTCGAGCGCGTGCATCAGGTTGAACCAACCATCGCACTTCACGTCGAACACGAGATCGAACTCGGCGGGTGTCTTGTCGGGCAGCGCATGACTTCGCTCGATCCCGGCGGCATGCAGCAGGACATCGAGCCGCCCGCCCTCGGCCAGGATCCGCTCGACCGCCTTGCTCACTGCATCGGCGTCGGTGAGATCCACCGCGTGCCACACCGCACGCCCGCCCGCCGCCCGCACGGCCTCCATGGCTGCGAGGGCGGCCGCGGCGCGTTCCAGTCGTCCCAGCTCACGCTCGACCTGCACCGGAGTGCCCCGTTCGCCCTGTGCGCGGAGTCGGTCGAAGACGCGTCGTTTGAGCGCGTCCCGGTCCCTCCGGAACAGGGCCACGTCCGGGTCGTCCGCGTCCGGCTCGGGCACGATGTCGATCAGGTGGAAGGTGCCTCCGCTGGCCTGTGCGAGATCGCGCGTGATGGCCGAGACGATGCCGCCCGCTGCCCCCGTCACGGCGAAGACCGTCTGGCCGTCGAGCGCCAGCCCCGAGGCAGGGTCGCCGAGTGGTTGGTCCACGAGCCCGACGCTCCAGCGCTCGTCGTCGCGCAGACCCACTTCGACCACGCCCGGATCCGTGAGCGTCTCGCCGATCAGGGCGTCTGCGATCGAGGCCGTCTTCCGGCTCTGGGGAAAGTCGACGACCTTGGTCAGGGCTTCCGGGCGCTCGCGCGCGAATGCCTTGGTGAAGCCAGCCACGGCGCCCCCGAGCGCTGCAGGGACCGGGTCGCCCCCGTAGCCGTGCAGGCCCCCGAGCCGGGTGGCGCTCACGAGGAATCGGCCCCGGCTTCCCAGCTCGGCGTAGAGATGTCGGGCGAGGAACGAGAGCGCCTTCACGCGGAGCTGGAGAGCTGCGCGCCAGCTGGAAAGCTCGAGCGAGGCCAGGGATCCCGCCGGGTCGAGCGCCGGAAGCCAGAAGACGCCGTGGATCGGTCCGCTCGACAGCGCTTCGTCGATCCGGGCGAGCATCCGCTCGATCGCATCGTCGGGGCCGAGCTCGATCACGTCGACGCCACGGTCGACCAGCCGCTGGACGAGGGCGCGCCCGACCCCGCCGCCGTCGGGCATGACGACGACCCGGGAGGAGGCGCCGAGCTCGACGCCTGTGGCTGCACAGTGGTCGAGCGCCGGACGGCGCGTCGGTCGCGGGACCCGGCGTGGAATGCCGGAGTCGCTCTCGCTCTCTTCGCTGGCCTCCACGGCGCCGGCGGGGGCCGCCGTCGTCTCGGCGCCCGCCGCGGCCTGGCCCGCG
>CAYYUT010000089.1:0-9309 GCA_964474935.1 uncultured Spirochaetales bacterium | reverse complement strand
GACGCTCGTGGCAGTGGGCGCCCAGTGGGGCGACGAGGGCAAGGGGAAGATCGTCGACTGGCTCGGCGAGCGGTCGGATCTGGTCGTCCGCTTCCACGGTGGCAACAACGCCGGCCATACGCTCGTGGTGGATGGAGAGAAGACGGTGCTGCACGTGGTGCCGTCGGGCGTGCTCCACGCCAACACCACGAACCTGATCGGCCCGGGCGGCGTGGTCGACCCCGAGGTGCTGCTCGGCGAGCTCGATGCGTTGCGCGAGAAGGGCGTGTTGCGCGACCCCTCGCGGGTCCGGGTCTCGGGCCGGGCCCACGTCATCCTCGACTGGCACAAGCGTCTCGATCTCGCGCGCGAGGAGCGCGCCCGCGACCGGGCGATCGGCACCACGGGCCGCGGTATCGGCCCGACCTACGAGGACAAGGTCTCGCGGTGCGGTTTGCGCGTGGCCGACCTGCTCGACCCCGACGGCCTGCGGGCGGCGCTCGATCGGATCGCCGAGGCCAAGAACTTCGAGCTCGAGAACTACTATCGCTGGGAGCCGGTCGACGTGGGAGCGCTCGCCGAGCGCGCGCGCGAGTGGGGCCGGCGTCTCGAGCCCTACGTCGACCACACGGGCCGCCTTCTCGAGCACGCGCTGCGCGAGGGCAAGAACGTGCTCTTCGAGGGCGCCCAGGGCACGTTCCTCGACGTCGACCACGGCACCTATCCCTACGTCACATCGTCGAACTGCGTGGCGGGCGCGGCCTGCACCGGTTCGGGGATCGGACCGACCCGGATCGATCGGGTGCTCGGCATCACCAAGGCCTACACCACTCGGGTCGGCGGCGGACCCTTCCCGACCGAGGACCACGGCGCCGACGGGACGCGGCTGCAGGAGCAGGGCGCTGAGTTCGGAGCGACCACCGGTCGCCGCCGTCGCTGCGGCTGGCTCGACGCCTTGATGCTCCGCGAGGCAGCCACCGTGAATGGCTTCACCGAGCTCGCCGTGAACAAGCTCGATGTCCTCTCGGGCTTCGAGTCGCTGAAGGTGGCCACCGGGTACCGGATTGCGGGCAAGCTCTCGGCCGAGTTCCCGATGACGCTCCGTGAGCTCGAGGAGGCCGAGCCGGTGTACGAGACCCTCCCGGGCTGGAGCGAGGACATCTCCGGGGTGCGGCGCTTCGAGGACCTTCCGGATGCCGCGCGGCGTTATCTGGACCGGATCGAGGCGCTGGCCGGCGTTCCGGTGGTGATGGTGAGCATCGGACCCTCGCGCGACGCCACCATCACCCGCACCGAGCCCTTCGCCTAGGGCCGACACGCCATCGCGGGGCCTGCGTCCACGTGTCTCTCCCGAGGGGCGTTCCTGCCGTTCGGTGCACGCTTCGTGCACGAGTTGCCGACGATCCGCACACGCGCGGCGCAACCCACGCGCCCGCGGTGGGTTGTGTCTTGCACTTGCCGCACCTCGCGTGCGACTGTGTGGTGACATTTTCGGACGTCCACGAGATCTCGTATGCGCCCCATGCCTGTCTTTGTCTGCTCTGTTGCGCTCGCGTTGGCACTCGGCCTGGCGCTCGCCGCGCCGGCCTCTGCCCAATCGCCCGATTTCATCGCCTTCGAGAGTGGGCCCGTGCAGCCGATCGCGCTCTCTCCGGATGGGACCGAGCTCTACGTCGCGAACACGCCGGACAACCGGCTCGAGATCTTCTCGGTCCAGTCGAACGGCATCATCCACACGGGCTCGGTCGAGGTGGGGCTCGAGCCGGTGACGGTGGTGCCGCGCACGAACGACGAGGTCTGGGTGGTGAACCACCTCTCGGACAGCGTGAGCATCGTCGCGCTCGGCTCGGGGCCGCCGCACGTGTCCCGCACCGTGGTGACGGGCGACGAGCCGCGCGGACTCGTCTTCGCACGGGGCCGCGCCTTCATCGCCACCGCGCACCGCGGGCAGCAGCGGCTCCACCCCTCGATCCAGGGGGCCTACCAGCAGGGTCAGGTCGCCGACCCGCAGCTCACGACACCGGGCGTCGGTCGCGCCGACGTCTGGGTGTTCGACGTCGACGACCTCGATCAGGGCGCCAGCGATCCGACACCCGGCGGTGTCCCCGAGCGCATCCTCGAGCTCTTCGCCGACACGCCCCGGGCGCTCGCGACCGACGGCAACACGGTCTGGGCGGCGGCCTTCATGTCGGGCAACCGGACCACGGTCCTGAACGAGGGCGTCGTCTGCAATAACTACGTCGTCCAGCCGTGCGGCGGCGATGGAATCAGCGTGGCGGGCGGCCTCCCGAACGGTCAGATGCCCGGCGGGAACCCCGGACCGGCGGTCAACGTCCAGGGAATCGCGGCGCCCGAGGTCGGCCTGATCGTGCAGTTCGATCCCCAGCTCGGCCAGTGGGTCGACGAGCTCGGTCGCAACTGGACCAACGGGGTGCGCTTCTCGCTTCCCGACAAGGACGTCTTCGCCATCGACGCCCAGACCCTGAACGTCACCACCGACTACAGCGGGGTGGGGACGGTGCTCTTCAACATGGCCGTCAACCCCGTGAACGGGAACGTCTACGTTTCGAACCTCGAGAGCCAGAACCTGACGCGCTTCGAGGGGCCCGGCATCACGGGCGGATCGACGGTGCAGGGCAACCTGGCCCAGTCGCGCATCACCGTGTTGAATGGCTCGGTGAAGCCGCGCCACTTGAACCGCCACATCGACTACGGGGTGCTGCCGGCGCCGGCCGGGGTGGCCGAGAGCAGTCTCGCGACCCCCGTCGACCTGGTGGTCTCGAGCGATGGCGCGACGCTCTACGTCGCGGCCTTCGGCTCGTCGAAGGTCGGGGTGTTCGCCACCGCCGATCTCGAGAACGACGGCCTCTTCGACCTGGCCGGCACCGAGTTCGACCCGACCGTCGAGAGCGCGAACTACATCCAGGTTCCGGGCGGCGGCCCGGCCGGGATCGCGCTCGACGAGGCCAACCAGAGGCTCTACGTCCTGACGCGCTTCGACAACTCGGTGGCCACGATCGATCTCTCGCAGTCGCCGGGCCAGCAGGTGTCGAGCGTCCCGCTGTTCAACCCCGAGCCCGCCGATCTGGTGGAGGGCCGGCCCTTTCTCTACGACGCGCTCCTCACCTCGAGCAACGGCGAGGCCTCGTGCGCGTCGTGCCACATCTTCGGCGACAAGGACGAGCTGGCCTGGGAGCTCGGTGACCCCGATGGGCTCGTGAGCCAGGACTTCATCCCGCGCACGATCCCGCCCCTCGGCGACCAGAACGGCGGCGCCGCCAACAACCAGTTCCACCCCATGAAGGGACCGATGACGACCCAGACCCTGCGCGGTCTCGAGAACAGCGGCGCGATGCACTGGCGCGGCGACCGGGTCGACGGTCTGCTCGACAAGGACAATCCCTACACCGCCGACCCCGAGATCTCGTTCAACAACTTCATCGTGGCCTTCGAGGGTTTGGTGGGTCGGGAAGAGAACATCGAGGTGGAGGACATGCAGAAGTTCACCGACTTCGCGCTCCAGCTGATCCTGCCGCCGAACCCGATCCGGGCGCTCGATCAGCAGCTCACGGCCGACCAGCAGGCAGGCGAGAACTTCTTCTTCGGGCCGCCGTCGGACATCCTTTTCAACTGCAACGGCTGCCACACGCTCAACCCGGCCGCCGTGTTCTTCGGCACGGGGGGGCTCTCGAGCTTCGAGGGCGAGCTCCAGATCTTCAAGATCCCCCACCTCCGCAACATGTATACGAAGGTGGGCATGTTCGGGATGGCCGACACGGGTTTCATCGCCGGCAATCTGAGCAACCAGCACCTGGGCGACCAGGTGCGCGGCTTCGGGTTCCTCCACGACGGGAGCGTCGACACGCTCGAGCGCTTCCTCTCGGCCTTCGTCTTCCAGTTCCCGAATGCCGACACCCGGCGCGATTCGGTCGAGTTCATGATGGCCTTCGACAGTGATCTCGCTCCCGTGGTGGGCCAGCAGGTGAGCTACGACGGCTCGGGCGATCTCGACCTGATGGCCCGTATCGATCTGCTCGAGCACCGCGCCGGGACCTCGTTCACCTCGGAGATCCTGGGTGGGGTGGTCACCGAGTGCGATCTGGTCGTGAAGGGTGTGATCGACGGCGAGCCCTACGGCTTCCTCTACGACCCGAACGACGACGACTACCAGCCCGACCGCAACGGCGAGCCGCCGATCGGCCAGGCCGCGCTGCTGGCCATGGCGGGCGGCGGCGACGTGCTGAACTTCACCTGCGTCCCGCCGGGCTCGGGCATGCGGGTGGGGCTCGATCGCGACCGCGACGGTGTGTACGACGGCACCGAGCGCGCGGACGGTACCGATCCGGACAACGCTGGGAGCTTCGTGGGCGCCTGCTCGAACGGCATCGACGACGATGGCGACGGCGATACCGACACAGACGACGCCGGCTGCAAGAACGCCGGCTGGGACAACGAGAACCCGGAGTGCAGCGACGGGAAGAACAACGATCCCGACGGTCTGGCCGATGCCGCCGACCCCCAGTGCGCGGGCAAGCCCTACCGGCTGAGCGAGCTCCCGAACGCCGGCTGTGGCCTCGGGGGCGAGGTGGCGCTGCTCCTGCCCCTGCTGCTCGGCCGGCTGCGGCGGCCCCGCCGCCGCGCCTGAGCGCGGAGCGGGCCACGCCACCTCCGCGATGGGTCGGCTGCAGGGGTGGCGGCGTCGGATGTCGAGCGGCCGGTGCATTCCACACGAAGGACCCCGCGCATTCGGTATGCTCCTTCTGGGCCGTTAGCTCAGTTGGTAGAGCACCGGACTTTTAATCCGAGGGTCGTGGGTTCGAGCCCCACACGGCCCACCAGGCAGTTGGCGATCCAGCTGGCCCCCGCCCGTACCTTCCGGGATCTCCCCGTCCGATGGGCGGCTCGCTGACGCCGACGCGATCGAGTGTGCAGGGCGCGCTGCGAACGGACGTGACCAGCGGCCCGTAGGCGTCGATCCCGAGCGGCACACCGTCCTCTGCCGGACCGCCCGTCCGACCTGGGCTTCGGTGTGACGCGCGGCGTTGCAAGGGTACGTGATCTCGCTGGGACCCACTCCGTCGGAACGGGTCGCCCCACGCCTCCGTCATCCGCCTCACCAGCCGACCCCGCGCGCAGGGGCTCGCGCGGATTCCCGAGAAGGGGCTCGAGATCGAGCCCGAACGGGTGCCCACGGGCCCGATCGCAACCACGGCCGATCTCGATCGACGATCGATCGGCCCCCGCGATCTCCTCACCCGTCCGTCCTCGATCGAGGGCCTCGCCTTCGGTTGCCGGTCGCCAGCGCGCCGAGCAGCACGCCCATCAGCAGCGCCGCGCCTGGCTCGGGGACGACGCTCGAGACGCCGCGGTGATTCGGGACGAAATCGGTGACGAAGCTCGTCACGCCCGGCCCCTCGAGGTCGAACTGGGCGGCCACGGCAAACGTGAACAGGCCGTCGTCGTCCCCGAACAGTGCGCGATCGATGTCGGCGGCGAAGCCGTTTGGGATGGACGGGGTCGGTCCCGTGGCCACCAGCGCGAACCCCGGGTCCTCCTCGATGATCTCGACCACGCGGACCTCGAGCGCCGACAGTCGAATGCTGAACTCGATCCCCATCGAGAGCGAATCGCTGAAGCCGGTCGTGGGATCCTGATCCACATCGATGCCGAAGGTGGCGAGGCTCTTGGGCGGGAAGGCGGTGGCCGCGAACTCGACCTCGAGCCGCACGGTGGAAGGGCCCACGATGACGTCGGCCGCGACGATGTCGGGCGGGAGCACCGGCTGCGGCGGCTGGATCGTGTCCCCCACCGGGTCGAGGAGCGGGACGGCGAGGGCGGGCGTGGCGACGGCACAGAAGAAGGGTAAGAGGGCTGAGGCGATGCGGTGTGACACGAGGCGGTCTCCGGTGGGCCCTTCACAGCTCCAATAGGTGCTCGCACCTCCGTGGTTCGCTCACGGTCCGGGGGCCGCGCACCGCGGTGTGCCGGCGGTGCACCCGGCGCCACGACGAGGCGTGCGAAGCATGGCGCGCTCTCCGCGTCCTTCTTCGAATCGTCACCGAGGCGCCCGAGTCTCGTCGACGCACCGCGGCAACCCATCGCTCGGACCCAAGATGCCCGAACGGGGGGCGAGAGGAGCGGGATGAGCGTGCAGCGCGTGTCGATCCGATCGCGGTCGGAATCGAATCGATGGGCCCGGACCGTAGAACGAGCCGCTGTGGCCGTGGCGGGCTTCGTGGTCATGCTGACGATGCCCGTCGTGGCCGACGCCGCCGACGGGGTGCGGACGGCGGATGGAAGCGGTCCGCATGCGCCGGTGCAGATCGCCTTCGAGGCACCCGGCCCGGTGCCACTGCTTCCGGCGTACTACGGGCTCCTCCGACACAGGACGGTGACGATCGCCGACGATCGGCTGCACCCGCGCCGCGTGGGGCTGCGGGCAGGGGAGATGATCCGTTGGGAGAGCCGCTCGAGCGATCCCTCGCGGATCGTGTTCGACGAGGACGTGGCGCGCCACATGGTCTGCGACGGTCTCGTGAACTTCGAGCTGCGCGGGGGGCGGCTGCAGTCGGCGCCGATGCAGACGGGTGATGTAGCTTATCTGTGTCGGCCAGCGCCGGGCCGCTACCGCTACAGGGTCGATCGGCGCGCTGCTGCGTCCGCGGGACGCTCCCCGCGCGGGAGTCGGTCGATCTCCTCCCAGCTCGAAGGCGTGATCATCGTGCGTGCGGGCTCCGGCGACTGAGCGCCGCGCCGAGCCCGCCCTCTCGTACGATGGGCTCGCAGCACGCGGGGCCGGCTGGAACCCGCGGCGGTCGAGATGGGGCGCGCGATGCCACGTTCGAGTCCGGCTCCGGCAGGACGGCCGTCGGCAAGCCCTCGCGGCGCTGGTCGCGCGCGTGTCGCGGCCCAGGATGGCAAGCGGGAGGCATGCGGCCGCAGGACCTTCCGATGTCTGCCAGCTCGGCGTGGGCTTCGGCCGGATCGCCAGCGGTCCTGGGATGGCAGGGCCGCATCTCACGCGGGCTGCCCCGTCGACCCTTGCGACCGTCAGGGCGAGCGCAGAAAGTCGACCACGAAGCGCACGCGACCGAGCGGGGCCACTTCGTGCGGCGCCTCGGGCGCGACGATGCCCGGCGTCTCGGGCGTGAGGACGCACTCCTCGGCGGGCTCGAGCCGTCGCAGCCGCAGCCGACCTTCGATCACCCGGATCCGGGCCCAGACCTCGGCTCGGGTCGAATGACGTCGCCGCAGTCCGGCTGGTATGGTCTCCTCCGTGTACTCGGGAGTCGTCCGGTACACCACGAGGTCGCTCGGCGGCATGCAGGCCATGACCCGTTCTACCCCAGCCGCGGGGCCCGGGACAGCGGTGCCCACGTCGTCGCACCGCCGTTTAGGGCGGAGCGCCTAAGGAATGTTCTCAAACGTCGCGCCGGGCCCGCGCACGCACCAGGCGCCCGCAACGTCGAGATCCTCGCCGTCGCCGGTGTCGACGAGCCCGGTCGCCGAGTCCGCGAAGATTGCCTGCTGCACGTCACCCAACGGATCCTCGTCGAAGGTGACGAAGTTCGACCAGTAGCTGCCGAAGCCCGCGCCCTGGGCGAGCCGGAAGGGATGGCCGGCCGGGAGCGCGGGATTCGACTGGGCCGGGTCGAACAGGGTCGTTAGCTCATGGGGCGATGGCAGGCGCCAGCCTCGCCGTCCGCCCAGCGCCAGGTTCAGACAATGGCGCTGCGACTCCTCGTAGGTGCGCCTCGTCATCGCATCGTCGGGCATGCGCTGCCAGATGAGGCTCGTCTCGCGGTCGAAGACCGCCATCCCGACAAAGGTCACCACGAAGCGGTCGCGGTCGACCCGGGGCCAGCCATCGGCGTCGGCCGATGGCGCCGCCGCGACCAGGACCCAGAGCAAGGCAGCGCCGAGACCCGCACGACCGATCGAACCCAGAAGGCCGGGAAGAGAATGCTGGAACGTCATGACGACTCGAACCTCCGTGTGTGCGGACGGGTCGGACCCCGTCGCGCGAGTTCCGAGTCGATCCTGTCGCAAACGATCGATGGGCCCCGATGGTGTCCCCATGACGTTCCCGTGAGGGCGGGGCGCAGGGTGAAGGCGCGGGCAGGCCCAACGGCCGGCGCCCCGCACGGGCTCGACGCCGTCCGGTCGCGGCCAGGCGGGCGGGCGGCTACCGCTTCCGGAAGCGGCGGAAGTCCGGCCGGCGCTTCTCGAGGAAGGCGGTCACGGCCTCGACGTTCTCGGGTGAGCCCGCGAGTCGCCGCATGGCCGCGTCCTCCGCTTCGCGGGCCGCCGCGATGCCCTGGCGGTGCGCGACCATCAGGGTCTGCTTGATCGCCTGCAGCGCCGACACGGGCCATTGGGCGATCTCGCGCGCCCTCGCCAAGGTGGCGGCGAGGACGTCGTCGTCGGGGAAGCGCTGCGCCGCCAGTCCCAGGTCGACCGCCTTCTCGGCGTCGATCCACTCGGCACTGAACATCAGCTCGTTGGCGCGCTGACGCCCGATGTTGGCCTGGAGCGTGTAGCTGCTCGCGAACTCGGGCACGAGCCCGAGGCTCGCGAAGGGCAGTCGCATGCGAAGGCTCTCGCCGACGTACACGACGTCGGCGACGAGGGTGATCGTGCAGCCTCCGCCCACCGCGACGCCCCGGACGCAGGCGAGGAGCGGCTTGTCGAAGGCGAGTACGGCGTCGGCGCAGGCGTGGAAGGCGCTCGCCTTTCCGTCGGCGCGTGGCGGGGGTCGCTCGCCCTGGAACGACCCGAGATCCACACCGGACGAGAAGTGGCCTGCGGCCCCGGTGAGGACCACGGCGGCGACGCGCGGGGCTGCGCGGGCCTCGTCCAGGCAGGTGGCAAGGGCGTCCCATTGCGGATCGTGGAAGGCGTTCTTCTTCTCGGGGCGGTTCAGGGTGGCGAGCAGCACACCGTGGTCGTCGAGGTCGCGGATCACGAAGGGATCGGAGCTCACGGGTCCTCCGCGGCGCGCTCCGCACGGTGCGTGGGAGTCGCGCCGGAACCGGCCGCAGCATAGACTGGCTCGGGACACTGCGCCGCCGGCGGCCCGCCGCCGTGCATCCGCTCGCGGATGGGTCGGCATTTTTCGTCGAGGCGTACGTCCCGTTGTGCTAATCCGGACAACGATGAAGAGGCGAAATCGGGTGGGGTCCAGGAAGGGCCTCAAGGGCAAGCGCAAGGACTGGCCGGCCATCATCGAGCGGCTCAACCGAAGCCCTCGTGGCGAAATGCGAATCCGGATGGGCTCTCCGGGTAGCGCCCAGGTGACGCGTTGTCGTCTGCTCGCCGACTGGAACAACC
>CAYYUT010000088.1:0-9328 GCA_964474935.1 uncultured Spirochaetales bacterium | reverse complement strand
AGTAGGCGGCGTCGGTCACCACCACGAGCCGCGTGCCGCCGCTCGCGGTCGCATGGAGCGCCTCGACCATCGCGCGCCCCTCGTCGGGGGTAGGCATGTAGCCGGTGGGGTTGTTCGGAAAGTTCAGCAGGACCAGGAGCTTCTCGCGCTCGTGCGCGGCATCTGCGAGCGCGTTCGCAAAGCTCTCGGTGTCGAACCCAGCGCCCCGGTAGAACGGGAAGGTGCGGATCTCGGCCCCGAGCCGGACCTCGTAGAGCAGGCGGTAGTTGCCCCAGAGCTTGTCGGGTAGGAGCATGAGGTCGCCCGGAGCGACGAACAGGTCTCCGACGAGCGAGAGCCCGTGGGTGATCGCCGAGGTGACGATCGGGCGCCCGAAGCGCTTGCCGGCGAGCGACGGATTCTCGGCCCGGTGCTTCTCGCTCCAGATGTCGCGGAGGCTCTCGCGCCCGGCCGTGGGTGCGTAGTTGAGCACGTCCTTCGGGTCGAGCCCCGAGAAGTGCTCGATCACCGAAGGCAGCGCCATGGGCGAGTCGCCCTCGGTGGCGATCCCGATGGTGGCGTTGAAGCGGGTGGCCCGGGCCTTGGCCTCGGCCGTCTGGCTGATGATCCCCTTCGGCATGTAGAGGCGCCGGCCGAGCGGGGAGAGCATCGCGGCGACTTCGGGAGCGGCCTGCTCGAGCGTCTCGTTCAGGGACTCGGCCAGGGGATTCAAGGCGGGGGACACGGTGCGCTTCTCCTGGGGCGTCGCCGCCTGAGATTACTCGCGTCGAGCGAGCACCGCCACGTAGTCGCCGAAGCCCAGGGCGCGCCAGAAGGCCCGTGCATCGGGGTTGCGGTGTGCGACGCGGGCCTCGACGCGCGACGCGCCCTGCGCGAAGGCCCAGGCCACCGCCGCCTCCACCAGCACCCGTCCGCCGCCGCCTCGGCGGCGACCGGGCTCGACCACGAGCTCGGTGATCTCGGCGCGGCCGGTCTCGGCGAGCACGGGCGAGCCGAGCGCCACCGCCACGCGGGCGAAGCCCGCGACACCCTCCTCGCCGGGCTCCCACACGAGCACGGCCACCCTGGGATCCTCGAGGTCGCGGGCGAGCTCGCGCCGGAACACGACCCCCGCATCGGGCTGGATCTCGAAGGCGGGGTCGAGGCGGGCGTGGTCGCGGGCGAGCGCCAGCCAGAGCTCGCTGACACGGTCGACGTCGTCGGGGCCCGCATGACGCACGGCGCCCGAGGGCGGCGCGCGCCAGGTGCTCACGGCTGGAAGCGACCCTCGCGGATCATCGCATCGATCTCGGCGCGCGAGCGGCCCTCGTCGAGGTAGAGGCGCTCGAGCTCGGCGGTGATGCGATCGACGGCGGCTTCGACGTCGACCTCGACATCACCCGGCTGGCCGCGCACACCCCGGCTCTTCAGGCTCTTCTCGACCTTGGCGCGGAGCTGGCGCCGGACCTCGACGCGCACCTCGTCCGGCACCTCGCCCGCCGCGATCATCTTCTCGAGCTCGGCCTCGGCGTCGGCCTCCGACCCCATCAGACTGGCGGCGCTCCCGAAGAAGAGCTCGCGCACCCGCGCCGAATTGTCCTTGCCGCTCCCCACGACATCGCGCGATTCCCCGCTCCGCGTCATCCGGAAGCGACCGTGCCGGGTGCCGTCGCGTGAGAAGCGGCCCTCGAGGACGAGCCCTCCCTCGCCCACCCGCTCGGTGGTGAAGAGGGTCTGGCCATCGATCGAGTCGCTGATCCCGGACGACATGCTGTCGGCGCGGCCGAAGTCGGGAAGCCCGCTCTCGGTATCGTGCGCGATGGTCCAGGTCTCGGTGTAGGTGAGGTAGAGCGACGACTCGGCGCGCGCCCGACCGCCCGAGCTCCAGCTCCCGTCGGCCGAACTCCGGAGGGTCTTGGTCTTCGAACCCCTCGGATTGACCTCGAGGCCCTGCTCGATCTCGTCCTGCTGGCGCGAGTTGGGCTCCCAGTAACCGAGCACCCGCGCCTGGCGGTTGGTGCCGAGCGCGGCGAAGCGTTCGCTGCCATCCTTGAACACCACGATCGGATAGTCGGTCCACTCGAGACGATCGCCGGCACGCTCGAACTTCCAGACCCGGTCGACCCAGCGTTCGCGCTCGGGATGCTCGGTCGCCGCGTCCGTATAGTGAACGAGGACGTGCCAGGTTCCGACGAGGGCCTCGGGCTCGATGGCGCGGGCCGACCCGGCGCCGGCGACGAGGAGCAGACACGCGAGGAACGGGCGCATGGAATGACTCTGGCGCAGGGCCCCGGGGCGGGCAACGAGGGTGGAGCCCGCGCGCGGCCACGAGGCGCGATGCGCAGGCCGGTTCTCGGGCCGAGCGCGATCGAGGGCGGACGCTCCCGCGCAGGCGCCCGTGCCGGTTCGCCCGAAGCCTGCGTGGAACACGATTACCCAAAAGAGGCAGCGTTTCCGACGCGCCGAGCGGTGGCCCGCCCGGGCGGCAAGGGAGCGAGGCGCTTCCGGGCCGGTTGGCGCCCGGGCCTCGGATCGCTCACACGGGGCTCGCGGCTGCACGACCCGGCCCACGGTCCGGCGCCGACGCCCCGAGCGAGTCCGGGCGCTTCGGACGGGAGCTGCACGTCGCCCCGGGCGTCGGGGCCCGGCGGCGGCGAGCCACGAGCGGCTCTCGCCCGGGTCGCCCGCGGTGTTGGCATGACGCTTGCCTCTCATTTCATGGCGCACTGCGTCTCCCACTTCGAATCAGGAGATCCCCGACCCGATGTCCTCTGATCTTCCCGTCGTCTGGATCGTGCACCGAAGCGGTGCCGCGCGCCGCGTGCTCGCGCGACTGGCCGGACCCAGGGTCGAGGCCGTGCTCGGGGCTCCCGGAGACGCACTCTTCGATGCCGCCCCCACCCCGGCCCTGGTGCTCCTCGGGCTCGATGGCGACTTCGAGGTGGAGCTCGAGTTCGCCCACCGCCAGGCCCCGCGGCATCGCTCGGCACCCTGGATCCTCGCGACGGAGCCGGGGCTCGCCGAGGACGCGCGGCGCCTGTTCGACACCCTCCCGGCCGAGGTGCTGCTCTTCCCCCCACGCGCGGCCGAGCTCCGCAGGAGCGTGCGGCGCGCGCTCACCCGTCACGTGGGCGACCCGCTCTCGGCGCGCGAGCGGCGTGACCGCCTGGCGGAGCGGTTCGGACGCTGGCTCGGCGAGCTCGAGATCCCCGACCTGCTGCGCGCCCTCGATCCCGAGATGGCCTCGGTTCCCCTGCTCGTGCGGGGCGAGCCGGGAACCGGGCGGAGCCTGCTCGCGCGCTACGTCCACGTCTTCGGAGGGCCGGGGTCGGGCGAGATGGTGCGGGTCCCCTGCGCCGGCATCCGGAACCTGGGCGCGCTGCGTCGGCTGCTCACCCCGGAGGACGGGGCGCACCCGTCGGGGACCAGCGTCCTGCACGAGGAGGCCGACCGCCTGCCGGCGACCCTCCAGCACGAGATCGCCGCCTGGATCGAGGGAGGGCCCCCGTCCGGGCTCGCGATCGGGCCGGCGGTGCGGTGGATGGCGACCGCCGAGGAGGACGAGGCGGTCGCCGAGCTCGAGCCCGCTCTCGAGGATGCCCTGGCCGGTGTCGCCATCCGCCTGCCTCCGCTGCGCGAACGCCGGAACGAGCTCGAGCTCCTGATCGAGACCTGCGCCGAGGCCTGGTGCGAGCGTCACGGTCGGCGTCATCGCCGTTTCGGGGCCGAGGCGCTGGCCCTGCTGCTCGACCACACCTGGCCCGGCAACCTGCGAGAGCTCGAGGCGGTGGTGGCGCGGAGCCTCGCCGCCGGACGCGACGAGCCCGTCGGGGTCGAGTCGCTGCGCTTCTCGAGCCTCGAGACGACCGGGGTAGCGGGCTGGCCCGAGGTCCGGGCGATCGGGAGCGAATCGGACGACTCGATGGGTGGCGACGACGACGATGCGGCGACCCCGGAGGACCTGCCACCCGGCCTGATCGGTTTCGAGCCGGACGGCGGGTCCGGGGAGGTCCTCCCGGGTTCTACGGAGCCGACCGCGCCGTCGCAGAAGCCCGAGCCGGAGCCGTTACCTCCGAGCGCCCTCTCGGCGCGTGACTTGCGGCGCCTCGTGGGTGCCATCGCGCACGAGGTCCGCAATCCTCTGGTCGCGGTGCGTACCTTCGCATCGTTGCTGCCCGAGCGTTTCGAAGACCCGGACTTCCGCCGGCGTGCCGGGGACATCGTGGGCGCCGACGTGCGGCGGATCGAGAGTGTCGTGGACAAGCTCACGCGCCTGGCCGAGTTCGACACGCCGGCCCGCGATCGGGTCGACGTGTCGGCCCTGATCGAGGCGATCCTCGACGAGCATCGCGAGCGGATCCAGCACCGCCGCCTAGTGGTGCTCCAGGAGCTCGAGCGCGAGCGTCCGACGGTGATCGGCGACGCGCGGCAGCTGCGCTTCGCCCTCGATTGCCTGCTCGGAAAGGCGCTCGAGCTCGTCCCCGAGCATGGCGATCTCTTCTTTGCGTCGCGGCATCACCCGGGACGGGGCGACGGGGACGGTCCGACGGTACGCATCCTGATCCGCTCGCGAGACACGACGGGCGGGCGTCCCGAAGCGCTCGCGGCGGGCATGTCGCTCTTCGACGTGGCCCTCGAGATGGCAATCGCGTTGCAGATCGTCCGCGCCCATGGCGGCCAGATGAGCCAGTCGAGCGCCGAGGGACGCGAGAGCGTCATCGTGATCGACCTGCCGGCGCCTCCCGACTGACGCGGCCCACCGCGGCCCACGCCTCCGCCCGAGCCTGGGCGCGATGGCGGCGACCGCACCCGTGGACGGGCCGGGTCGGGATCGCGGGCCGCTCCCGGCCACCGTGCGGGCGATCGCCACGGGCGGGGCGGGCCGCGCGCGCGTGGCCCACGTCGAGCCGAAGCTCGACCCTCCGCGGCTTCTCGCAGTCCGAACCGGGCCCGCTCGAGCGAGGCCCGCCTTCGGCGCCCGCCTGCCACTCGGGCTAGATTCGGACCCATGTTCGGCATCGGCATGACCGAGCTCCTGGTGATCCTGGGCCTCGCGCTCCTCGTCTTCGGACCGAAGCGCCTGCCCGAGCTCGCTCGCTCGCTCGGGCGCAGCTTCGGCGAGTTCCGACGCGCGTCGAACGAGCTGCGCACGACGCTGATGACGGCCGACGAGGAGGCGCCGCCGAAGCCCGACGACGGCCCGACGAGCCAGAAGCGCAGCGCCGAGCCGCAGGCCAAGCCCTCACCGAGCCAGGCCCTCGCCGACCAGGCGCGCGGCGCCCTGGGGGCCGACGCGGGAGCGAAGCCATCGGAACGAGAGCAGGAGCGGGCCTCCGCGGGCGGGCCCGCGTCGGCCTCTGCCGCAACCGCCGCGACGAACGAACGAACGCGGGCCGAGCCTTCCAGCCCCGCGAGTCCGGCGCCCGAAACCTCCCGTGGATGAGACCAAGCTCCCGCTCCTCGACCATCTGGGCGAGCTGCGCACCCGGCTGTTCAGCGTGGTCGTGGCCGTCCTCGTCGGCTTCGTGGCGTCGTGGGCCTTCAAGGAGCAGATCTTCCGGGCCCTGCTCGAGCCGGCCATCGAGGCCCTGGGGGGCGAGGGGGCGCGGCTCCAGGCGATCGCGCCCCCCGAGATCTTCCTCACCTATCTGAAGTGCGCGCTCCTCGCCGGCTTCGTGCTGAGTCTTCCGGTCACCTTCTGGCAGATCTGGGCCTTCGTGGCGCCGGGCTTGTACGAGAACGAGAAGCGGGTCGCGATTCCCTTCGTGCTGGTGTCGACCCTGCTCTTCGTCGGGGGAGCGAGCTTCGGACACATCGTCGTGTTCCCGTTGATCTTCGAGTTCTTCCTCACCTTCAACAACGAGTTCGTGGAGTCGGCCTGGACGATGCGGGAGGTGTTCGCGTTCACCACGCGTCTCTTCCTGGCCTTCGGCGTCGGCTTCGAGATGCCGGTCGTGGTCTTCTTCCTCTCGATCACGGGGCTGGTGTCGCCGCGCCAGCTGCTTGGCGGGTTCAAGTACGCCGTCCTGGTGTGCTTCGCGGCCGGCGCGATCCTGACCCCACCCGACGTGGTGAGCCAGACGCTCCTCGCCATGCCGCTCCTCGCGCTCTACCTGCTGGGGGTGGGGGTCGCCTGGATCTTCGGCCCGCACCGCCGTCGCGAGGCGGCCGCGGCCAGCGAGACCTCCTAGACCGATCACACCGCGGACCAGCGCGCGTTGGCGCGCGCCGAGCGCGTGGTGGCCCGCGCGGGAGGGGATTGGTGCGCGCGCCAGCGATCTCGGGGCCGGCTAGAGCCGCGCGAGGAGCGCGACGATGCGATCGGCGGCCAGCCGTGCGTCCACCGTCGTCGCCACCCGCATCTCGGCGCCGATGCCGAGGCCCGGATCGACCTCGAGCGTGCGCAGCACCCCGTTCTCGATCGTCGGTACGATCCGCAGGCTCTCGAAGCCGAGCGGCTCGGAATCGAAGAGCGCCAACACGGTGAGCGGATCGTGGAGGAAGGCCATGTTGTCGGGGTCGACCTGACCCCCGAGTCCGGTGAAGAGCTGCCGCTGGACGGGCTCCCAGGTGCGGACCTGCCCGGCCAACGACCGGGCGAGCGCGCCTCCGCCCTCGAGCCTCTCGAGCCCGGCCCGGTCGATCCAGACCTGGAGCGTGACGTCGGCCGTCACCAGCGTGGTGCGGAAGCCCGCCCCGAGCACCGCCACGCTGGCTTCCGGGTCGCTGCACAGGTTGTAGTCGATGCCGGGGGCGCACTCGAAGTCGCCGATCGCCACCCGCCGGATGTGGCCCCCCATCACGGTGAGCCCCGACACCCGCTTCGGGAGCTCGGGATCGAGGGCGAGGGCGCGCGCGACGTTGGTCATCGGGCCGATCGCGACGAGCTCCATGCCTTCGCACTCGCGCGTGAGCCGAACGATCGCGGCGGGTGCGGGCTCGTCGAGGATCGGGGCCGAGGGACCCTCGCCTGCGAGCGGGTGCTCTTCGTGTCCGAACCAGCCGAAGCGCGCCGGGTCTCGGAGCAGCGGACGGCCTTCGCCGACGTGCACCGGTACGTCGGAGCGGCCGGCGAGCGCGAGCAGGCGGGCGGCGAGGTGCGCCCGCCGGGCGGGATCGCGGGCGACGGTGGTGAGGGCCGCGAGCTCGAGCCGATCGCCGGCGGCGAGGACCGTCCCGAGCGCGAGGGCGTCATCGACGTCGCTTCCGAGATCGGTGTCGAGGATCAGCCTAGTCAGGCGTTTCCCCGCTCGGGGCCGGCTCGACCACGAACAGGCGCGCCCCACCCTCGACCGTCTGGCCCTCTTCGACGGCCAGCTCCGCCACCACGCCCTCGATCGGCGAGGGAATCTCGTTCTCCATCTTCATGGCCTCGAGCACCACGACACCCTGGCCCTCTTCGACCGCGTCGCCGACGGCGAAGTTCACCTTCACCACCTTGCCGGGCATCTCGGCATCGATCGCCTGGGGGCCGGACGCCGCCATCTTGGACTGCTGGGCGAGCAGCAGGTTGCGCTCGTCGACGGCCTCGAGATGGAAGAGCCGTCCCTGGATCAGGACGTCGAAGTCGTGCGGGCCCTTCTCCTCGACGATCGCCTCGTAGTGACGACCGTCCTGGATGATCGAGAAGATGGCGAGTCCGCTCCGGGCCACGCTCAGCTGCGAGGTCCGACCGCCCACGGTCAGCTCGTACTGGTTCTCGGTGCGCTCCGTGAGGTCGATCCGTTCGGGATCGCGCTTCGTCTTCTTCTCGCTGACCTCGTAGATCATCGCATTCCGCCTCGCATCTGGGAGCGGCGCCCGAACGAGCGCCACGGACTCTCGGCCACGCCGGTCTCGACCTGGGTGGCCCGCCCGACGCTCGCCTTGCTGCGCTCGTGGGCCGCCACGGCCGCGGCGATCAGTGCGGCCTCGCGCAGGTCGCCGCCTTCGGCCGGCCTCATGATCTCGGCGATGTTCTCGTCGATGAAGCCCGTGTCGTAGTGGCCCGACAGGAACTTCGGATGGTTCATCACCTGGATGTGGAAGGGGATCGAGGTCTTGATGCCCTTGATCTGGAACTCGGAGAGCGCGCGTCGCATGCGCTCGATCGATTCGTCGCGGGTGCGTCCCCAGGTGATGAGCTTGGCCACCATCGGGTCGTAGTGCACCGTCACCTCCGAGCCTTCGTAGACGCCGGAGTCGACGCGGACGCCGATTCCATCGGGCGGGCGGTAGACGTCGATCCGGCCCGGCGAGGGAACGAACTTGGCCTCGGGGTCCTCGGCGTAGATGCGCGCCTCGAGCGCGTGCCCGTAGATCGCGGCCTCCTCCTGGGTGACGCCGAGCGTCTCGCCCGCCGCCGCCCGGATCATCGCCTTCACGATGTCGACGCCGGTGATCGCCTCGGTGATCGCGTGCTCCACCTGCACGCGGGTGTTCATCTCGAGGAAGTAGAACTCGCCCTGGGGGTTCACGAGGAACTCGCAGGTGCCCGCCCCGAGATACCCGACGGCCTCGGCCGCCGCGACCGCGGCCGCCCCCATCTTGGCGCGCAGCTCCTCGGTCATCCGGTTGGCCGGCGCCTCTTCGATCACCTTCTGGTGGCGGCGCTGGATCGAGCACTCGCGTTCGAACAGATGGATGGTGTTCCCGCGCGAATCCGCGAGCACCTGGATCTCGACGTGGCGCGGCTCCTCGACGAACTTCTCGATGTAGAGTCCGTCGTCGCCGAACGAGGCCTTGGCCTCGGAGCGCGCCCGCGCGAGCGCCGAGTCGATCTCGGACTCCTGCCGCACGAGCCGCATCCCCTTGCCGCCGCCGCCGGCGCTGGCCTTCACCATCACCGGCGGCCCGACCTCGAGGATCCACTTGCGCGCCTCGTCGTCGGTGAGGCGCTCGGTGGTTCCGGGAACGATCGGCACGCCGGCGGCTTCCATGGTCTGGCGGGCCGTGACCTTGTCGCCCATCGTGCTCATCACCTTGCCGGAAGGCCCGATGAAGGTGATGCCGGCCTCCTCGCACGCCGAGGCGAACTCGCCGTTCTCGGACAGGAAGCCGTAGCCCGGGTGCACGGCGTCGGCGCCCGACTGTTTCGCCACCTCGAGCACCCGCTCCCCCCTCAGGTACGACTCGGACGCGGCCGGGGGCCCGACCGGATAGGCCTCGTCGGCGTAGCGGACGTGGAGTCCCCGCCGGTCGACGTCGGAGTAGATGGCGACCGTTTCGATCCCCATCTCGCGGCAGGCCCGGATCACGCGAACGGCGATCTCTCCGCGGTTCGCGATCAGCACTTTCTTGAACATGAGCGGTGATTCTCCCGTGGCCGTACCGCTAGAGCGGGATGTTGCCGTGCTTCTTGGGCGGGTTG
>CAYYUT010000087.1:6076-9357 GCA_964474935.1 uncultured Spirochaetales bacterium | reverse complement strand
CGAGACGCCCGCGCTTGTCGGCCTCGAGGCCGTCCGCCTCGAGGCTCAGCATGTCGGCGTTGGCCTGCCTGCCGACGGTGTAGAGGAGCGCGTCTCCGATCACCCGTTTGCCGCTCGCCAGCCGCGCCACCACCCGGTCGCGGTCGTCGAACTGGACCGAATCGACGGTCTCGCCCAGTCGGAAGACCGCGTTCGAGCGGCGCATGTGGTACGAGAGCGACTCCATCAGCTCGCTGTCCACGAAGTCGAGCAACCGAGGACGCGAATCGATCAGCGTCACCTCGGTACCGAGGGCCGCCAGCATCGAGGCGTACTCGAGGCCGATGACCCCGCCGCCCACGATGATGACGTTGCGATGGAGCTCCTGGATCTCGAGCAGCTGGTCGGAGTCGCCGATCCGGCGGCCGTCGAAGGGGATGCCCTCGGCCCGGGCGGGACGCGTGCCGCACGCGATCAGGATGTGGTTGGCCTCCACCACCGATTTGCCCGACGGAGCGTCGATCTCGATGCTGTGGGGGCCAGCGAAGCGGGCGGCGCCCTCGGCGACATCGATCCCATTGCGCTTGAGCTGCGATCGCACGATCTCGAGCTCGCGCCCGATGACGGTGTGGACCCGGCCGGTGAGGTCGTCGGCCGTGATCGTGTCCTTGACGGTGTAGTCCTTGCCGTAGAAGGTGCGCTGACGGAACCCCGAGAGGTACAGGATCGCCTCCCGCATGGTCTTGCTCGGGATGGTTCCGGTGTGCACACAGACGCCGCCCATCATCGCCTTGCGGTCGGTGACGACGACGCGCTTGCCGATCTTGGCCGCAGCGATGGCAGCCTTCTGGCCCGCCGGGCCGCTGCCGATCACGATCAGGTCGTAACGTTGGGGATCCATGAGCTCCGTCGATGGGTGGGCGGAGTGTAGTGGATGCGTGGACGAATGCCGCTGGCTCGTCAGGCGGGACCGAGCCAGATCGAGCGCAGGGCGTGGGACCCGATCACGCCTCGGATCCGATCGGACGTGACGTCGAGGTCGAGCGATACGGGCGTCTCAGGCGTCTCGTCGAGACGGACGCTCCGCGCCCCCTCGAACGGAAATGCGATCCGCAGCTCGAAGGCGACGGGCGCGTCGGTCGGGTTGAGCAGACGCACGATCGTCCCGTCCCCGGACTCGGCCGGCTTGAGTGCCGAGAGCTGCACGTCGGCGGGCGAGAGCACCAGGAGCGCGCGGCCATCGGGCAGCAGCGCAGAGCCTCCGGCCGCGACCGCGTGCAGCCCGAGCTCGGCCTGGCGTGCCGCCCCCGGATCGAGACCGGCAAACAAGCTGAGACGGGCGACCACCGGCTCGGGCCTCTGGGCCCCGGGTGTCTCGGTGGCCGGCCCGGCGGGGCCGGGGCGACTGGCGAGGTCGTGCCGCGAGAGCCAGCCGGTGGCGCGGAGCAGGGTGAGCGCGATCGTTCCGTCGGGCTCCACCTCGGCCTCGGGAAGACCGGGCGCCGCGAGCGTGAGACCCGAGACGTGGATCCAGCCCTGGTGCACGAAGGTCGGGGGCGCCGGATGGATCCACCGGCGCGCCTCGCTCGGGCCCGGCGTGCCGCGCGCCACGTCGAAGGTCGTGGCGGCATCGAAGCGCTCGGCCGGGGCGCCCGTCGGAAAGCGCCAGCGCAGGCGGTGGTCGCAGCCGCCGTCGTGCACGACCAGTCGGCAGTCGACGCGGTCGACGCCAGGCGAGACCCGCAGCTCGCTCGCGACCCGGAGCGACACCTCCGCATCGGTCCGACGGTCCCGCTCGGGAGCAAGCGCCGCCGGCACCCGGTAGAGCCGTTCGATCCGGAGGCGTTCGAGTCCGTTCGGATGGCGGCGACGGTCGATCCGCACCTCGTCGGGCTCGAGCAACCGCTGCTCTCCGACCGGGTCGAAGTCGTAGCTGTCGCCGCGGTCGCCCACCTCCTCCACGGCGCCGAGGCCCGCGAACCGGCGCCCGCCGAGCTCGACGTCGATGCGACCGTCGTCGAGGGCCCGAACGCGCGTCGTGCCCGCGGCGATCTCGCGGCCCGCATCCACCGCGTCGGCGACGCGCTCGGCCGGCTCGAGCCGGACCCGCTTCCAGCCGAAAGCGGGGACGTCGGCGACCGGAAACTCGACGTCCACGAGCGGCCGATCCGGCAGCAGCGCCAGCCGACCCGGTGCGGCTGGCACGACCCGGGCGGGCTCGCCGTCGACCGCGTAGCCCACTTCGCGAAGCGAACCGAGCACGACGGGATGGAGGCCCTCGGTGAGGTCCGTCCCGTCGCCAGGCACCGCATAGGGATGCGGGTCGAGCTCGAACCTCACCACGTCGCTTCGCGGCCGCGGCGACGGATTGAAGACGGCGAGGTCGAAGCCCTCGTTCCAGGGAGTACAGCGCTCGGCGCCGAGCCCGGCCAGACGCTCGAGGACCCGCTGCCGGGTCTCGGACGCCAGCCCCTCGGCGCTTGCGTAGCGGGCCCTCATCTGGGCGTGCACTTCGTCGCGCGAGCAGCCACAGATCGAATCGTGGGCCTGGTTCGGGAGCAGGCTCCGCCACGCGCGTCGCAGCGAGGGCCGCTCGGCGCCCAACCCGAAGCGCTCCGCGAGGGCGCACCACGGCTCCGCCCACCCTTCGAGCAACGCTTCGCAGCCGCGGTTGGCGAGCTTGATCCAGGTTCGCGACGACCAGACGCCGGGAAGCAGATTCGCGACCGCCGCCCCGAGCAGCGGGCCCCGATGGCGCGCGCCGGGTGCGGCCGAGGCGCTCGCCACGAACTCGCCGAGGCTCCCGCGCGTGACCTCGCAACCTGCCTGCTTCGCGATCGACGCGGCGAGCTCGGCGGTGCGGGGCTCGGGCAGGGCGTGGTCGATCCCGTTCATCAGGAGGACGCTCCCCCCCTGCGTGCGTCCGGCCAGGAACGTCACCGCATCGGCGATGCGTCCGGCTGCGCGCGCGAGGTCGGCGCCCGGACGCGTGGCCGCCGAGAAATAGCCGCGACCGAGATGGCACGCGAGCAGAGCCGCCCCGTCGGGGGCCACCCACTCGAACTCGGCCGGGAGTGTCTCGATCTCGTCGCCGAGCCCGCGCCAGAAGACGAAGGCCGTGAGGCCGAACCCGGCGAAGAGCTGTGGGAACTGCGCCGGGTGGCCGAACGAATCGGGGGTGTAGGCCACCCGCGAAGGCTCGGCGAGCGCTGCCGCCACCCGTCGGCCCTCGAGCAGGTTCCGCAGATGCGCCTCACCCGAAGGGAGCAGGGAGTCGGGCTGCACGTACCAGGGCCCCACCT
>CAYYUT010000087.1:0-6066 GCA_964474935.1 uncultured Spirochaetales bacterium | reverse complement strand
GAGCTGGCCGCGCGCGGCCGCCGCACGGAGCGCGTCGCGGCGTTCGGGACGGACGTCGAGGTAGTCCTCGAGGACGATCGACTGGCCGTCGAGCAGAAAGCGATATCCGGGATCCCGCTCGCACGAGTCGAGCACCCGATCGACCGCGTCCACGAGACGCGCTCGGAACGATTCGAACTCGTGGTGCCACTCGCGGTCCCAGTGGGTGTGCGACACGAGGATGGCCCGCATCGTGCGATTGTGCCCGCATGGCCCGGCGCCGCACAAGGGGAAGGGCGCCAACCGTCTGCTGCACTCGCCGACCACGAGGGCGTGTGGTACCCGGCTCGGAGACGCGGATCGGCCGCGCCGGGAGACGAGCCATGACGAGCCGACGAGGCTGGACCCTGATCACTGCCGTCGCGACGACGGTCGTGCTCGCGAGCGCGGGCTGCTTCAACGGGAGCTTCCACGACTACGCGAAGAACTACGGTGGCGGCCAGCGCTTCGCGTTGGTGATCGAGCCGGACCGGACCGACATCGATGCCACCCACTACCTGCTCGACACCGCGACGGGCGACGTGTGGACGCTCGGCGCGTCGGGGAGCTGGGAGCGCATGGTCGACGGACCCGAGGATGTCCGCCCGCTGGACGAGCCGGACGGGGACGAGGACGAGGAGAGGGACGGGGCGAGCGAGGGCTAGGCTGCGTCCGGCCGAAGCGCGAGGCTCGCGCTGCCCCGGATCAGGCCGTCCGACGGCCGGGGTCGGGCACCCGAGCCGTGCTCCGATAGGCCGCACCTCTCGGGATGGGCGCGCCCCGTGCGACGCGCCACGCCACCGGCACCTCGAGCACGAAGGTCGCCAGCACCCCGAGCGCCACGAGCGCGAGCGCGATCCGGCCGGCCGGGGCATCGAGCGGCAGCACGGCCACCAGGATCGCCACCGCGACGGCGCTCGCCACGAAGCCCCCGAACGACATGCCCAGGAACTGGGCGCGGTCGTTGGCGTCGGCATCGAAGCGGAAGAGGAAGACGGTGGCGAACCGGTCGGGCACCTCGATCACGCTCGAGAGCAGCCGCGCACCGGCCCAGTGGCCCCATTCGTGGAACAGATAGCCGCAGAGCGCCGTCAGGACGGCAGCGCTGCACGCGAGCGCCGTCGCCCCTGCCCCACCCGCGTGGCGAGACGTGCCCTCGAGCTGCCAGACCGCGAGCGCCAGCGCGAGGATCACGAGATCGCGCAGTGCGGTTCTCCACGGCATGATCCCAGCCTACCAGAGCGGTCGAGGATCCCGGAATGACGTCGAGCCCCCTCCCGCGTCTGCGTCTGGTGCTCGCGGCGTCGACGGCGGCGCTCTTCTTCGTGGGGATGCCGTTCTGGCTGGCGCAGACGAACCGGTCGCTCGGCTGGCCGCGGTTCGACACCGGCCCCGCCGCCCTGCTCGGTGGGCTCGCCGTCGTGGCCGGCGCGGCGCTCGCCGTCGCGAGCGCGGTGGCGCTCGCGCGGGCCGGCCCCGTGGGTGGGCTCGCCCATCAGGGACCCTACGCCTACTCGCGCAACCCGTTCTCGCTCGGCTGCGGGCTCGTGTTGATCGGCGAGTTCGCGATCTTCGGGCAGGCGGCGCTGCTCGCCTACGCGCTCGGATACCTCGGGATCAGCTGGCTCGTGGTGGTCTGGTTCGAGGAGCCAGCGCTCGAGCGTCGCCACGGCGAGGCCTACCGTGACTACCGGCGCCGGGTCCCGCGCTGGCTCTGAACGCTCGGGCACAGCGTCACCGGGTGCCGGTGGCCCGCAACGCATGAACGGGCGCTCCGGGCGGTCGGCTCCGAACCGAGGGCGCGGCATCGCGCCTCAAGACCGACCCCCGGATCCGGTCGGACCGGAGGTGTCGTCGGGCGCGTTGCGACGCCAGAAGGCCGCCAGGAGCGAGCCGCTCAGGTTGTGCCAGATGCTGAAGAGCGCCCCCGGCAGCGCCGCCGCGGCGTCGAGGTAGCGGAGCGCGAGGGCGACTCCGAGCCCCGAGTTCTGCATGCCGACCTCGATCGCGAGGGTGCGACACACACGCGCGGGCGCCCCCACGAGGCGCGGCACGAGATAGCCGCCGGCGAGGCCGAGCGCGTTGTGGAGCACCACCGCCCACGCGACGCCCGGCCCGAGATCGGCGATCCGGTCGCGCGAGAGCGCGACCACGATGGCGATGATCGCGACGATTGCGAGCACCGAGACGAGCGGGAAGACCTGCTTCGCGCCCGCGAGGCGGGCGCCGGCCAGACGGTTGGCGAGCACGCCGAGCGCCACGGGCAGCAGCACCACCCGCACGATGCTCCCGATCATCGAGAGCACGTCGACCTCGACCTCGCGGCCGACCCAGAAGGCGACGAGCAGCGGCGTCGCCACGATCGAGACGAGGGTCGAGACGGTCGTGAGGGTGATCGAGAGGGCGAGGTCGGCGCGGGCGAGGTAGCAGATGACGTTGGAAGCGGTGCCGCCCGGACAGCTTCCGACCACCACCATCCCGGCGACGAGCTCGGGCGCGAGCCCCAGGCCGCGCCCCACGAGAAAGGCCGCCATCGGCATCCAGCCGAACTGGAGGGCGAGTCCGAGCGCCACCATCCCGGGGCGCCGTCCCACTGCGAGGAATTCCCGGCCCGACAGCCCGATCCCCATCCCGAACATGATCACGCCGAGCAGCGGGACGATGGCGGGGCGGAGCGGGACGAAGGGCTCGGGCGCCAGATAGGCGATCGCCGAGAGGAGCACGGCCCAGAGGGGAAACAGATCGGTGGCGCGTGCGATCACGGGCGCAGTGTAGTGATCCGCCCGAGCGATTCGTCCAGATTCGGACCTTGCGGGGCGCCGGGCATCGGGACGCCTGCTGGCCTACTGGCCGGCTTGCCTGCTGGCCCACCAGCCGGCTGGCCTGCTGGCTGGCCGGGCCCGCCCAACCCGCGACCGGGGTCGGCACCTCGGCGTCGTCGCCGTGACGCGGACCGCGGTCATGCGGCTCGCGCCACGCCTCAGGCCTGGAGGCTGCGCAGCGCCTCGATCCGCTCTTCGAGCGGCGGGTGGGTCATGAACCAGCGGGCGATCCCGCCCCGCGCCTTGTTCGAGATACCGAAGGCCTGCATCCGCTCGGGAAGCTCGGCCGCACCGCTCGCGACCTGCAGCCGCTCGAGCGCCCGGATCATGTTCTCGCGCCCGGCGAGGCGCGCACCGCCGGCATCGGCCCGGAACTCGCGACGGCGAGAGAACCAGAACACGATCAGGCTCGCGGCGATCCCGAGCACCACCTGGAGCATCATCACGATGCCGAAGTACCCGATGCCACGGCCCTGGCCCTCGTTGCGGAACACGGCGCGATCGATGATGTCGCCGAGCACACGGGCCAGGAAATAGACGAAGGTGTTCACGACGCCCTGGATCAGCGAGAGCGTCACCATGTCGCCATTCGAGACGTGGCTGATTTCGTGACCGAGCACCGCCTCGACCTCGTTGCGATCCATGTTCTGGAGCAGGCCGGTGCTCACTGCGACGAGCGCCTTGTTGCGGCGCATGCCGGTGGCGAAGGCATTCGGAGCCGGAGAGGGGAAGATGGCGACTTCGGGCATCCCGATCCCCGCGGCCTGCGACTGCTTGCGGACGGTCTCGAGCAGCCACATCTCGCCGGCGCCCCGCGGCTCGCTGATCACCTTGGCGCCGGTCGCCGCCTTGGCCATGGGCTTCGAGAGCGCCAGGGACACGAACGACCCGCCGAAGCCGAACAGGGCGCAGAAGACCAGCAGCGAGGTGAGCTCCCCGCTACCTGCCAGGACGCCGCTCGCCTGGAGGAAGGTCCAGACGGCGCTCACGACCAGCATGATCGCGAGGTTGGTGAGCAGGAAGAGAACGATCCGCTTCATGGTGCCTCCTCGGCAAGGATGTTCGACGCGTGGCTCTCCCGCACAGCCCGCCTCGGGCCTTTCGGACGTCGGAACCAAGTCGTAGGGTAAGCACGCCCGGAGGGGGCGCAAGCGACCCGGGTCGAACGCTCGCGGGCCGGGGCCGGGCTCGGTTGGGCTCCCCGTCCCTGCGGGACGAGGACCCGGGAAGGACGTCGAAGACCGAGGGGGATGGGATGGACCGCGACCACTGCGAGATCGAGATCGAGGCGATGGCACCGGACGTCTTCCGGGTGCGGGTCCGGGAGGGCGGCTCCCATACCACCCACCGGGTGACGCTCGGACGCGCCGATCGCCAGCGCTTCGCCGACCTCCCCAGCGATCGCGTGGTGGAGGAATCGTTCCGCTTCCTGCTCGAGCGCGAGCCCAAGGAGTCGATCCTGCAGGCCTTCGAGCTCTCGACGATCGAACGCTACTTCCCGGAGTTCCCGGCCGAGATCGAGCGACGCCTCGGCGGCGCGGACTGAAACGCCAGGACCCCGCGACCGGCCGCTCGCGGCTCCGGAGCCGGACGGGCAGCGGCCCGATCCGCCTCGGGCGAGGCCAGGCGCCCCGGCCGGTGGCCGGCTAGGCGGCGGGCGCCGGCACCCGGTCGCGCAGGAAGCGGGCGATCTCGGCCACCGCCTCTCGCGCCTCGGGCAGCACCGCGCCCAGGAGCTGGAAGTCGTGGAACATCTCGGGATAGACCCGCAGGGTCGTGTCGACCCCGGCGTCGCGGGCGCGGGAGGCCAGCGCCTTCACCTGATCGACGAGGATCTCGACCTCGCCGGCCTGCAACAAGAGCGGGGGCAGGCCCGAGAGGTCGGCCTGGAGCAGACGGACGAGAGGGAGGTCGCGGCCCTGTCCGGCCACGTAGGCATCGCCCCAGGCGAAGGCCAGCTCGCGATCCAGGTAGTCGAAGGGCTCGTTCGCGACGACGCTCCCGCCCTCGGCGAACGGGTCGCTCCACGGACAGATCAGCGCGCCCGCCGCCGGGAGCGGCTCACCGGCGTCGCGCAGGGCGACCAGGCTCGCGGTCGCGAGCGCTCCGCCCGCCGAGTCCCCCGCGATGGCGAGCGATGCGGGCGCCACCCCCTCACCCCGCAACCAGCGCACGCAGGCGAGACAGTCGTCGAGCGCCGCCGGATAGGGGTGCTCCGGCGCGAGCCGATAGTCGGGCGCCCAGACCGTGGCACGCGCCCCGATCGCGAGGGCCGCGGTGAGGTCACCCACCATCTCGGCCGATCCGATCGTGTAGCCCCCTCCGTGGATGTAGAGAAGGTGGCGCGCGTCGACCCCGGCGACGGGCTCGGTCGCCGTCATGGGCACACCGTCGGCCTCGACTCGACGCCGACGCACCTGCGACTCGAGCGTACGAGGCACGGGCAGGGACTGCTGGGCGGCGCGCAGCCACGGGATCCCGCGCGTCTTCGAGCGCTCGAACAGGCCGTCGAGGAGCGCAAGCGTCATCTCGGCCCGGAACGACCAGCCCGGGCGGAGCGGACCGCGCTCGGCCCGGCGCACCGCCGCTCCGAGGAGGGTCGGAAGCATCTCGAGCATCGTCTGCCAGCGACTCACGGCGCCGATTCTAGCGGCCGGCGGCCTGCTCGCGGGCTCGCCCCATGACGCGATATCGTCGGGCCGTGAGCGACCCGACTCCCGACGCGGCCCCGCCCTGGTTTCGCGAGGCCCTCGACACACCGAGCGAGAGCCGGCGACTCGAGTTCGAGGGATGCGATCTCCACTACCAGCGTTGGGGTGATCCCCGGAAGCCCGGGCTCCTGCTCGTGCACGGCGGCGCCGCCCACTCCCACTGGTGGAGCTTCCTCGCTCCGCTCCTCACCCACGAGTTCCACGTCGTGGCCCCCGACCTCTCCGGACACGGCGACAGCGGGCGCCGCGAGAGCTACCCGCGCGAGCTCTACGCCCGCGAGCTGCTGGCGGTGGCCGAGCACGCCGGGTTCGACGAGCCCCCGATCATCGTCGGCCACAGCCTCGGGGGCCTGGTCACGATCATGTGCGCGGCCCTGTACGGCGACCGACTCGCCGGGGTGGTGATCGTCGATTCGCCCGTCCGCCGCCCCGACCCCGAGAGCGAGGAGGGCGCCCGGGGCCGCATGTTCCGCAACCCCAAGACCTACCCCAGCCTCGACGAAGCGCTCTCGCAC
>CAYYUT010000086.1:0-9361 GCA_964474935.1 uncultured Spirochaetales bacterium | reverse complement strand
ACTGCTCCTCGATCAGGCGCGCGCGATCGCCGACGGGGCCGCCGATGCATCGCTCGAGCTGGGGCGTTCGTGGCTGCTCCGGCCCGAAGAGGTGGCAGCGCTTCCGCCCGAACGGCGCACACGGATGCAGGAGGCTGGCCTCTACGTGCGCGAGCTGCGCGAGCTGGCGGGCCTGCCCCTCGGAGAGCTCTCCGACGCCCTCGAGATCGGAGACCGCTCGCTGCTCGCCGGCGTCGAGCACGGTACGGCCACGCTGTCCTTCGAGCTCATCCTGCGGCTCTCGGCCGTGGTGGCGCGCCACGATCCGGTGCCCTTCGTGCTGCGAATGGTGCGCAGCTACCACCCGCCCCTCTGGCAACGGCTCGAGCGCTGGGGCCCGGCCCGGATTCCGCTGCAGTTCGAGCGCGAGCGCCAGTTCCTCAACATCTACCGATCGAGCGATCTCGCACGCACGCTCGACGACGACGAGTTCGCCGAGGTGCTGCGCTTCACGCGATCGGCCTTCGAGATGTCGCTGCGCATGGCGCGCCCGGGGCCCGGCTCCGACGAAGACGCCTGATGGCCCGAGCGCGACACCGGACGCTCGGCGTGTGGTGTGCCCGTCGCAGGCTCAGGCGATGAGCCCAGCGAGCGCGCCCGTCAGGAAGGTTGCGAGCGATCCGGCGATGATCGAGCGCACGCCGAGCTCGGCGAGGTCGCCGCGGCGCGAGGGAGCGAGCGCGCCGATCGCACCGAGCAGGATGGCGAGCGATCCGAAGTTGGCGAAGCCACAGAGGGCGTACGACGCGATCACGGCCGATCGCTCGGAGATCGCGCCGCGCGTCACGAGCTCGCCGAGCGCTTCGTAGGCCAGGAACTCGTTCAGCACCGTCTTCACTCCGAGCAGCGCGCCGATCTCGGGGGCGTCGGCCCAGGGGACACCGAGCAGCCACGCCAGAGGCGCGAGCAGGACGCCGAGCAGCATCTCGAACGACAGGTTCGGCAGCCCGACCCAGCCACCGACGCCCGCGAGCAGCGCGTTGGCCATGGCCACGAGCGCGACGAAGGCGATCAGCATCGCACCCACCGTGGCACCGATCCGGAGTCCGTCGATGGCACCGAGGGAGGCCGCGTCGATGGCGTTGACGGCGCGTCGCGGCACCTCGATGCCGCCGCCCAGCTGGGTTCGTGGGGTCTCGCTCTCGGGGATCATGATCTTGGCGATCACGATGGCCGCCGGCGCGGAGAGCAGGCTCGCCGTGACCAGGTGACCGGCGTAGTCGCCGCCGCCGAGCATCGTGACGTAGGCGAAGAGGACGGAGCCAGCGACCGTCGCCATGCCGGTCGTCATCAGGGTGAAGAGCTCCGAGCGGGTCATGCCCTCCACGTACGGCCGAACCACGAGGGCCGACTCGGACATGCCGACGAACACGTTGGCGACGGCAGCGAGGCTCTCGGCGCCCGAGAGGCCCATGCTGCGACCGAGCCAACGCGACAGGTGTCCCACCACCCACGGCGCGACGCCGAGGTGGTAGAGGATCCCGAAGACGCTCCCCATGAAGATGATGATCGGAAAGACGGTCATCAGGAAGGACGGGCCCACCTCGTAGAGCGCACCGAACACGAAGCGTGAGCCGGTCTCCACGACGGCGAGTACGGCATCCGAGAAACGGTTCATCCCAGCGAAGAACCAGCGGCCGGGTGGCGTGTGGAGCAGGACGACCGCCAGTACCAGCTGGATCGTGAGCCCCACGCCGACCACGCGCCACGGCACCCGTCGGCGGTCGGACGACAGCGCCCAGGCGATCCCGAGGAGCGTCGCGATGCCGGCAACGGACACCCCCCGCGCGACGAGTTCGCTCACCGGGTGGCGCCGTCGCCGAACGAGTCGACCAGGCGGCGCGTGGCATCGACCGGATCGTCGGTACCCGCCACCGCCCCGATGACCGCAATGCCCGCGGCGCCGGTCCGCCCCACGTCCGACGCCCGCTTCGCGTCGATGCCTCCGATCGCGATGACCGGACGCGGCGCCGCCGTGCGGACCGTGGCCTCGAGGGCTGTGAGGCCGCGCACCTCGTGCGCCACGCGCTTCGACGTGGTGCCGAAGATCGGGCCGAATGCGACGTAGTCGACGGGCTCGCGCACCGCGCGCGCCAGCTCGTCGTCGTCGTGCGTCGAGCGTCCGACTCGGAGCTGCCGGCGCGCCCACTCGGGCAGGTCGGCCGGGGCGAGGTCCTGCTGGCCCAGATGGACGCCCTCGGCCTCGGCGAGGAGCGCGAGGTCGAAGCGGTCGTTCACGAAGAAGCCCACCTCGTGCGCACGAGTCAGCTCGCGAATGGCGCGTGCCCAGGCGAGCGTCTCGACGTCGCCGGCATGCTTGGAGCGGAGCTGCACGAGCGCGGCCCCTCCCGCGCAGGCGGCCCGGGCCTGCTCGACCGGGTCGCGCGGCCAGCGGGGATCGTCGTCGACGATCACGCACAGACCCCCGAATGCGGGCGTCCGGGCCGCGCCGGACCGGCTCACGGTCGGCCCGGAATCGCGATCTTCAGGTCGACGATCTTCTTGCGGAGCGTGTTGCGGTTGATGCCCAGCAGCGCGGCGGCCCGGATCTGGTTGCCCGAGGTGTGTTCGAGGGCCCGTTCGATCAGGGGACGCTCCACCGACTCGAGGATCCGGTGGTAGATGGCATCGGCGTCGGGCTCGGAGAGCGCTCGCTCGATCTCGAGCTCGAGGAGCTCGGCGAACGACCTCTCCGAGCCGGTGTCCGGGCGTACGGCGCCGAGGAACGCGAAGTCGTCCGGGGTGAGGACGTCTCCGGAAGAGAGCACCAGCGCCCGTTTGATGGCGTTCTCGAGCTCGCGCACGTTGCCCGGCCAGGCATGCTGCTCGAGATGCGAGATGGTCGCGTCCGACAGCCACTTGGTGCCGGTGGCGAGTTCTTCCGCGTAGCGCCCGACGAAATGCTCGGCCAGTACGCGGATGTCCTCGGGTCGGTCGCGGAGCGCCGGCAGGTGGATCGGCACCACACGCAGCCGGTAGAGCAGGTCTTCGCGGAAGCGACCCTCGTGTACCTCGTCTTCCAGCTGGCGGTGCGTGGCGGCGAGGATCCGGACGTCGACCCGGTCGGTGCGGCGCCCACCCACCGAAGTCACCTCGCCCGTCTGGAGCACCCGCAGCAGCTTGGCCTGGAGATTGAGCGGCATGTCGCCGATCTCGTCGAGGAAGAGGGTGCCTCCCGATGCCTCCCGGAAGCGCCCGAGGCGCGTATCGACCGCACCCGTGAACGCGCCCCGTTCGTGCCCGAAGAGCTCGCTCTCGAGCAGATCGCGCGGAATCGCGGCCGCGTTGACGGGGATGAAGGGCGCTTCGCCCCGCGAGCTCGCGGTGTGGATGGCCCGGGCCACCAGCTCCTTTCCCGTTCCGCTCTCGCCCGTCACGAGTACCGCGACGTCGCTGGCGGCGACCTTTCCGATGGTCTTGAAGACCTCGAGCATGTCGGGGCTCGATCCGATCAGGCGCTCGCCGGGTACGCTGCGCCGCGCCACCTCGCGACGGAGCTCGCGCACCTCGCGTTCGAGGCTCCGGGCGCGTCGCGCCTTCTCGACCAGCGCGAGCACCTCGTCCACCCGGAACGGCTTCACCAGATAGTCGAGGGCCCCCCGCTTCATGGCCTCGACGGCGTTCTCGAAGGTGTTCTGTGCGGTGATGATCACGAGGGCGGTGTCCAACCCCATGCCTCCCACGCGGTCGAGGATCTCGAGGCCCGTGGCGCCGGGCATGCGGATGTCGAGGAACGCGATGGCGAAGTTCTTCGAGGCCAGCGCCTCGAGCGCTTCGTCGCCGTTGTCGACCTCGACCACACCGTGGCCGGCTTCCTCGAGAGCCTCGCGAAGCACGAAGCGGATGGATGCCTCGTCGTCGGCGACGAGCGCCCGCAGGCCCTGCGTCTCCTGCTCGTTCATCGGTTCCTCCGCAAGGGCAGGAAGACGCGCGCGGTGGTGCCCTCTCCCGGGGTGCTCTCGATCTGGAGCCGGCCGTCGTGGCGCGTGACCCAGTGCCGCGACATGGTCAGGCCCAGGCCGGTGCCCTCGGCGCGCGTGGTGAAGAAGGGCGTGGTCAGACGCTCGAGCACGTGCTTGGGAATGCCCGGCCCGTCGTCGCGCACCTCGATCACGACCGAGGGAGCACGCTCGCCCTCTTCGGTGGAGAGGTGGTGGTCGAGGGCCATGCGGGTCCCGATGATCAGCGCGCCGCCGTTCCCCCCGAACGACTGGAGCGCGTTCCGGCAGAGGTTGTGGAACACCTGGACGAGCCGGTCGCGGTCGGCCAGGAACTCGGGGATGGACGGGTCGAAGGCCCGCTCGACCTTGGCGCCCCCGGCGACCGGATCCATCGCCAGCAGATCGAGGACGTCGTCGAGGATGCGATGCACGTTCACCGATTCGAGCCGCAGTCGATCGTCCTTGCCGATCACCATGAAATCGTCGAGCAGCTCGGCGATCCGATCGGCCTCCTGCACGATCAGGGTGGTGATCTTCGCGAGCTTCGGATCGTCGGAGCGGCGGGCGAGGATCTCGGCCGCGCCCCGGATTCCGCCGAGCGGATTCTTCACCTCGTGGGCGATCCCCGCCGCGATCTGACCGAACGACAGCATGCGATTGCGTTCCTCCACCACCTCCTGCAGCGTGCTCGAGATGGTGCGATCACGCAGCTCGATCACGGCGCCGTCGGGCTCGCCGGCTTCGTCGAAGAGAGGGGAGGCCGCGGCATCGAGAACCAGCTCGGCCGAGAATCGCGTCTTCACGCGCAGACCGGCTTCCTGGGTGCCTCGTCCGCTCGCGAGGACGTCGCGCGCGAGATCGACCACGGGGTGCCCGGCCCCGAGTGCCTCGTCGAGCGAGCGGCGTCGCATCGTTCCCGACGACGTCTCGAGGATGCGGCACGCCTCACCGTTCATCTCGCGAATCGTCGCGGCTCCGTCGATCACGACGACGCCGGCGACGATCGCGTCGAGCACGTGACGCAGATCGCGGTGTGTTCTCGGCATGCACCCACCCGAGGCGGGGCCGGAGCGGGGGCGCGATGCAAGTAGCCGGCACCCGTGAAGAAAATCGACCGCCCCCGGCCGACCTGCCTAATTGTTGGGCAGCTTACCGCCAGGGCCGGCCGGCGTCGACCGGCTTGGCGGCCGCCAGGGCGCCGGGGTAGCGTCCGCCCATGCGACAAGGCCTCTCCGTGGCCGAGGCCCAGGCCTGGGTGCTCGAGGCGGTCGGGATGCTCGCTGCCGAGACCGTGGGGACGGCCGAAGCCCTCGGCCGGATCCTCGACGAGCCGGTCCGCTCCGAGCGAACCCTTCCCCCCGACGACAATTCGGCCATGGATGGATACGCCGCGCGTCGCGCGGATCTCGCCGATCGCGCGGAGGGGGCCGGCCGCGGTGGCAGCCCGGAGGTAGCCCTGCGGGTGGCTTTCGACGTGCCGGCCGGTGGGCGCGCACCGCGTCGACTCGAGCCGGGGGAGGCCGCCCGCATCCTGACGGGGGCGCCGCTTCCCGACGGCGCCGATTGCGTCGTGCGCCAGGAGGACGCCGAGCGCGACGGCGATCGCGTCGTGTTCACGGTCGCCCCGAAGCCCGGCGAGAACGTCCGTCGCGCCGGCGAAGACGTGCGGCACGGCGAGCTCGTGATCGGCCCGGGCACGCGTCTCGGGCCCGCCCATCTCGGGATGCTGGCGTCGCTCGGCCGGAGCGTCGTGGCGGTGCGTGCGCGACCGCGGGTCGCGATCCTCTCGGGCGGCGACGAGCTCGTCGAGCCGGACCGGGACGTGTCCGGGGGTCGGATCGTCTCGTCGAACTCCTACACCCTCGCCGCCCAGTGCCGCGAGGTCGGGGCCGAGCCGAGCTATCTCGGCATCGCCCGCGACCAGCCGGAGGACATCGAGCGACGCCTCCGGGCCGGTCTCCGCTCCGACGTCCTGGTGAGCTCGGCCGGCGTCTCGGTAGGCGACCACGATCACGTGCGTCCGGTGCTCGAGAGTCTCGGTGCGCGCCTCGAATTCTGGGGGGTTCGCATGAAGCCCGGCTATCCGTTCGTGTTCGGGCGCTTCGAGTCGGGTCCGCTGGTGTTCGGGCTGCCCGGCAGCCCGGTTTCGGCGATGGTGACCTTCGAGCAGTTCGTCCGGCCCGCACTTCTCAAGCTCGGCGGACACCGGCGCTGGTTCCGGCCCCTGGTCGAGACGCGTCTGGCCGAGCCCCTCGAGAAGAAGGCCGGACGCCTCCACTTCGTCCGGGTCGGCCTCGAGCGGAACGGGAACACGATCGACGCCTTGCCGCACGGCAATCAGAGCTCCGGGGTGCTGCGCTCGATGACCCTCGCCCTGGGTCTGCTCATCTTCCCGGCGGAGGCCACGCGGCTCGATCGTGGCGCTCGGGCGCGGGTCCAGGTGCTCGATCCCGATTTCCTGGTCTCCGACGCGTCGGGGGTGTCTGCCGGGGAGCCCGGCTCCGCATGACGGCCGGTCGCACGACGGTCCGTTCCGTCGGGCCGTCCTCGGAGCGTCCTCCTCGTCGGCTCGGGGCGCATGGGCGGGAGGGATCCGCGGCGAAGACCGCCGAGGCCTCGTGAGTCCGGTCGATGGCGCCCTGCTCCTGGGAGGCGCTTCCTCGCGCATGGGTCGTGACAAGGCCCGCCTCGAACTCGCGGGCGAGCCGCTGGCGCTCCGGACCGCGCGGCTCCTCGCGACGGTCTGCGATCGGATCTGGCTGGTGGGCGGCGACCCTCCGCCCGGGACCCCCGGTCGGATCCGGCCCGACGTTCCCGGGCCCCGCTCGGCCCTGCGTGGGCTGGTGAGTGCCCTCGCGACGTCCACCGCGTCGCGCGTCCTGGTCCTCGCGACGGACATGCCGTTCGTCGAGCGCCCCTTGCTCGAGCGGCTGCTCGAGCCCAGCGCTGGCGCTGCGCGGATCCCCCGAACGCGCGACGGAGCCCATCCGCTTTGTGGTGTCTATCGGCGCGAGCGCGTCCTCCCCGTCGCGCGCGCACGTCTCTCCGCCGGCGAGCTCTCGCTGCAGCAGCTCCTGGCCGTGATCGATGTCGATTGGCTCGAGGGCACCGAGCTCGCGTCGGTGGATCGGCTCGGACGTGCGCTCACGAACGTGAACACCCCCGAGCAGTGGCGCCGTGCGCGCGGCTCGGACACGCCCGATGGCGTCGAGGGGCCGGGTCAGGCGCTGGGCGAGAAGCGGTAGCCGACCCCGCGGACCGACTGCACGTAGTGGCCCCGTTCGCCGAGCTTCTTGCGGAGGTTCGACAGGTGGCTGTCGATGGTTCGTTCGTAGACCACGACCTGTCCCCAGACGCACTGCATCAGCTCTTCGCGGGTGACCGTGCGCTCCTCCTCGCGGGCGAGCTGGAAGAGGAGCTTGAACTCGTGGGGAGTGAGGTCGAGCTCGCGCTCGCCCGCGGCCTCGCGCACGAAGGCCTTCTGGAGCGGCAGATGCAGGCGGACGTCGCCTCGCCGGATCTCCTCGTGGCTCTTCCGCCAGAGCTCCATCTTGCGGAGCTTGGCCTCGACCCGGGCACGCAGCTCGCGACGCTCGAAGGGCTTCTCGACGTAGTCGTCGGCCCCGGCAGCGAAGGCCGCGATCTTGTCGTCGAGCTCGGTGCGCGCCGTCAGGAACATCACCGGGAGATCACGAAGCCGCTCGTCGGCCTGGAGATGCGAGCAGAGGGTCAGGCCGTCACCGTCCGGGAGCATCACATCGAGGATCACCAGATCGACCGGCTGTCGATCGAGCAGGGCGCGTGCGTCGGCGACGCAGGGTGCGATCGAGAGATCGCAGCTCTCGCCGAGGCTCACGCGCACCAGCTCGGCCACGTCGTTCGAGTCTTCCACGAGCAGGATGTTCGGATTCACGCGAGACTCCCCGTGCCGGTGGTGCAAACGGCCTATCGGACGCCCACGGGCCCGACTTGACGCAGTCTGGGCCCATCCGGGCGGACCGCGAGCGAAGCCCTCGGTGGACCAACGCCCGACCGGTCCCCGTCTCTCCGGTGCCGGGGGCGAGTCCGAGAGGGAGGCCGAAGCCCACGCCGACCCCGAGGAGGCTGGCGGGCAGGGCGCGCGGCCGGGCCAGCGGCGCGTCGGGCAACCGACGCGTTTCGGTGTCTCCCCCGTCCCACGATCCGCGCATCGCGTCGCCGGGGCGCACCTCGATCGGCGGAAGTTCCCGTCGTTCGATGCGATAGCGCTCGTCCACCGGATCGAAGCGGGCCACCGACAGCGATGGCAGCGCGAGGCTTCCGGACTGTCTCGGAACCAGCTCGAAGCGCCACGAGCGCAGCGCCCGGAGCTCGCGCCCCGGAATCAGGACCAGCTCGGGTGGCTCGTCGAAGACGTCGAAGGTCGGTCCGAAGCCGTTGGGCCCGGGCTCGAGCTCGGCGCGCCAGACGTTCGCCGCCCCCCGAACGGCGACCTCGAGCACCAGGCTCTCGCCGAGCTCGAGACGACGTCGCGAGACGCGGGCGTCGAACTCGATCTCGCCCACGAGTCCGCCGAAGCTCGGGGGTCGACCGGCAAGGGGGAGCGATCGGACCTCGAGCTCGGCCGGAGGAAGACGGATCTGGCGGCTGCCCTCCGCCGAACGACAGACGAGCACGGCCCCGGGGAGGCTGAGCACCCCCGTTCGGAGCGGGAACAGGGCCCGTGCCTCCACGTGCAGGAGCACCGCTGCGTCGGGTCGGCGGGAGGCGCTGCGGCGCGATTCGGCCGGCAGCCGCTCGGCCCGGAATCCCGGGAAGCGGGCGGGCTCGATCCATTCGATCAGCGACACCGCCGGGCCCCGCGCGATCTCGATGCGGTGCACCACCTGCTGCTCGGGAAACACGATCTCGGGAGCCGCGACGACCCGGCTGGCCCTGCAGCCCGTCGGTCCCTCGGGAACGGGCGGATCGCCCGCCCGCGCCGGGACCCCCCACCCCAGGGTGAGCACCACCGCGGTGCCCAGAAGAGCCCGGAGCCCCGTCGACCTCACCAGCCGTCGTTCCCACGACGGCCCGCTCCGGGCTCCGATTCGGGGTCCGCGACGAGGCTTCGGAGCGAACGCCCGAGGTCGTCCTCGATCGCCTCGAGCTGGCGCCGGAGCGCCGCGGGCGGGAGCGGCCGGGCGCCTCGCTGCCCGCGCGAGGCGGTGGGCTCGCGCGGCGTTCCGGGAGCGGCGGGATCGGCCCGTGCCTCGCGGGCATCGGGCGACTGGAGTCCGGAGGGCTCGCGTTCGCCGCGGTCCTCCGGAGCCCCCGCGGCCGCCCGAGCGCTCGGCCGGTTCCCCGGAGCAGAGGCCAAGTCGCCGTCCGTCCCGCGGCCGTCCCGTCCCGACGCCGAGTCC
>CAYYUT010000085.1:0-9437 GCA_964474935.1 uncultured Spirochaetales bacterium | reverse complement strand
GAGCAGCGAGCCGACGAGCCGGACGGTGCTCGTGGAGCAGTTCTGCTCGTGATCGGCGTGGAGAATGAGGAGCAGGTCGATGGCCTTTCGAACCACCGGGTCGACCTCGAAGTCCTCGCAGGGTGTCGCGAACATCAGATGCAGGAAGTTCCCGACGTAGGAGAGGCGGTTGTCGGGATACATGAAGGGTTGACCGATCGAGTGCTTGTAGGCGTAGGCGGCGATGGTCGGGAGCTTCGCGATCAGACGATGGGTCGAGATCTCGAGCTGGCGCTCGTTCACCGGGTCGAGCGAATCGGGATAGAACGTCGCGAGCGCTCCGACTGCCGCGGCACAGGCCGCCATGGGATGGGCATCCTTGGGGAGTGCGCTGTAGAAGCGCTTCATGTCCTCGTGGAGCATGGTGTGGCGCCGGATCGATTCGACGAAATCGTGGAAGACCTGGCGCTTGGGGAGCTCGCCGTACATCAGCAGGTACGCCACTTCGAGGAAGGTGCTCTTCTCGGCCAGCTCCTCGATGGGGTAGCCGCGATAGCGCAGGATGCCCTTCTCGCCGTCTATGAAGGTGATGCTGCTCGTACACGACCCGGTGTTGCCGTAGCCCGGGTCGAGGGTGATGAAGCCGGTCTCCTGGCGAAGCTTCTGGATGTCGATGGCGCGCTCGCCTTCCGAGCCTTCGATGATGGGGAGCTCGATCACCTTGCCGTCGAGATGGAGCTGGGCGGTGTTGGCCATGGCATGTCCTTTCGCGAGTCGACCGGGATCCGGCGCCTGCCGTCGGCCGGTCATGGGATTGGATGCGGTCCGGGTGCCACCTGGAAGCTTCCTGCTTCGGCGGCGGTCGTTTCCTCGGCGTCCCGGAGCGGTCCGGATCACCGATTCCGTCGGCCGTCTCGGCCGGGTTTGCGGCGCCCGACCCTCCGATGCTCTTCGGTGCGCTCCCGGCTCGTCTCGATCCCACGATGACTCCACATCGTGCTCTGAGCGATAGCGCTGGTTCGGAATCCCCACTCCGACCCGCGTCCGAAAGGCAGTGAGCGACCGGGAATGGAAGCGGGGCGCTTCGAACACCCACGGCGGCGGCCGTCCGGTGTGGGGAATGGCCTCTCCAGGGTGCCCTGGCGTCGGAAATCTAGCGAGAACGCGCTTCTTCGGCAAAGCGACCGGGTCCGCCACGCGCCTCAGGGATCTCTCGGAGCCGGGCTCGGAACGGGGTCGAGCGTGGCCACGATCACGCTGCGCCGGCCGCTGCGCAGCCGGCTGCGCAGCGTCACCGGAGCGATCTCGCGAACCCGATCGAGCTTCGAGGCCTTGAATACGAGCGTACGGCCACCGGCCGCGCGGAACCCGGGGATCTCGTCGGGCTCGTCGAGTGGTTCGACCCGACGTTGGCCGTAGAAGACGATGCCGCCGATCATCGCGTGATCCCCCAGCAGGCCGATGCGCTGGTCGAGCGGCGTGTGGCTGGCCGCGGCCTCGGCGATCGGTCGCAGGGACTTCCCCGGATCCATCGCTGGATGGAGCCAATGGAAGATCGCGAGCTCGATGGCGAAGGCCGTGGCAACGACGACGGACACGGCGCGCAGGCCGGACTGCTGCGCGGCGAGGCGGAAGCCGAGCGTGCCGCCGGCGATCAGGGCGAGGACCGCCGCGACGAACGGGCGGGGGAACCGGGCGCCGGCGAGCTCTCCCGTGACGAGCGGAACGGCGAGCAGCAGGGTCAGCGCTGCGGCGCCGCCCCCGAGCCATCGGCCGAGCGCGCGGGGCGAGGGGCGCCGGCGGGGCAGCCAGAGTACGAGGGAGTCGGCCAGCACCCAGGCGAGCGCCGGGAAGGCCGGCAGGAGGTAGATGCCGCGTTTCCCGGCCGACAGGCTGAAGAACGCCAGCGTGGCGCCGACGCACGCGACGCCGAGCCTCCAGATCCGACGTCGCTCGGGATCGGCATCGCGATCGAGCGCCTGCCGGCGCGTCCACCAGAGCGATGGCAGCAACAGGGTCCACGGGAGGAACTCGATCGGGAACTGGTAGGTGTAGTAGTAGAACGGTCGCACATGGGACGTGCCCGCGAAGAAGCGTCCGAGCACGTTCTCGACCACGGCCTCCCCGAAGAAGCCCGCTGGTGCCAGCGCGACGGCGGCCAGGATCCAGAGGAGGGCAGGTCCGATCGACACGGCGAGCGCGCGGAGTGGAAAGATCCGGCGGAGCGTTGCCAGGCGACCCTCCCAGGCGAGAAATGCGCCGATCGTGAGGGTCGGAACGATGAACCCGACCGGTCCCTTGGTGAGGACCGCCAGTCCCATCGCTGCGTGCAGCCACCACAGTGCCGCACCCGGTCGGCCGCCGCGGCGATCGAGCCGGTCGAAGGCCATCAGCGCCACCAGCTCGCAGGCCGTGAGCAACACGTCCAGATGGACCCGCCGCGCATGGTGGGCGAACTGGAAGCTCGTGAGCAGCAACAGGGCCGCGAGCAGACCGGTCGCGATCCCCAGACGCCGCGAGACGAACCACGCAGTGAGAGCGAGCGTCGCCAGACCCGCGAGCATCCCAGGGAGGCGTGCCGTCGTCTCCGTCACGCCTCCTCCGAGGGACGCCGCGCCGGCGACCAGCCAGAAGAAGAACGGAGGCTTCTGGGTGTAGGGCTCGCCGTTCAGACGCAGCAGGAGCCAGCTCCCGACGCCGTGTTCCGCCGCGTGGACCTCGTTCGCGATTTGGGCGTAGCGGGGCTCGTCGGGGGCCCAGACCCCGATGGCGTCCAGATCCCGACCCGTCAGGACCCAGCCCGCGGCGACAGCCAACCCGACCGCCGCCCAGAGGGCGGGTCCGCGCACCGCGTCGGCTCTCGCCCGTTCGGCGACGCCCCTGGGAACCTCGTCCGTCACACGCGTCGGTTCGGAGCGGGCTTGCGTCATGGTGATGCGCCCCGCGCAGGAGAAGCGACTGCTGCGCCGTGACCACCTCCGGAGTGGTCACGCGCCGAACGCTACGCATTCGGTCGCAGCCACGGTAACTTCCGGGCCGAGGAGGCGCCCATGTCCGCGAGCCAGCCCCCCCCGAGTTCTCGTCCCGCCGTGTCGGGGGACCCCGAGAAGACGCTGCGGGCCACGGCCGGCGAAGCCGCGCCGCCGCCGGCCGCGCCCCGAACGCGCCCGTCGTCCGCCTCGGCGTCGGCCGGACCCGAGGCCGAGCTGCGAGGGCTCCTCCGCCAGGCCACGATCGATCCGCGCACGGTGGCGCGCTTCCTCGACGGGCTCGACCACGCGGGACGCGTCGCGGCGATCCGCGCCACGGGGCGAGGGGAACAACGGCGTCTCTACGCGGCCGTGGATGGCTTCGAATCCGTCGCGCTCGCCGATCTCGTGCCCCCCGGCTGCGCCGCGATGGAAGGCGTGCGCCATTTCGGCAAGAACACGCTGCCCCTGTTCACGCACTTCGAGAAGCGTTTCTGCCGACCCGCTGAGATGGACACGGCCCGACCTTCCGAGCTCTACGGCTTCAACTACCAGACCCTCGCGCCCATCACGGGGCCCGGCTACTTCGTGGCCGTCGAGGCGCCCGAGCGTCCCGAGGTCTGGATCGACTATCGCCGCGTCCCCGGCGAGCGTCCGCTCGACTGGCCCGAGATCCGGGGCAACGAGAGCGGCCTCGCCCGTCTGGTCTACGGCTTCATGGTGGACACCCTACGCCGCGTCTCCGAGCACGTGACGATCGGTTCGGCCGCCCGCAACGGCAAGGACCTCGGCAGCTGGTTCATGCTCTGCCGCGAGCCGCTCGACGGGCTCGGCGCCTAGTCCCGCGGTGCCCCACATCTCGGTCATCGTGCCGGTCCACGACGAGGCCGACTCCCTCGAGCCGCTCTACCTCGAGCTCGATGCGGCCGTCGGTCGACTGCCCGGCGCCCCCGAGATCGTCCTCGTCGACGACGCCAGCCGCGACGGGAGCCTCGCGACCATGCGGCGCCTGGCCGAGAAGGATCCGCGCGTCCGGATCGTCGCGCTCGATCGCCACTCCGGCCAGTCGGCCGCCCTCGACGCCGGCTTTCGCGCCGCTCGCGGCGAGATCCTGGTGACGCTCGATGCCGACCTCCAGAACGATCCGGCCGACATCCCGCGCCTGCTCGACGCGCTTGCCTATGCCGACGTCGTGAACGGTGTGCGCATGGGGCGACGCGACGGCTGGCAGCGTCGGGCCGCGTCGAAGCTGGCCAACGCCGTTCGGAACGCGCTCACCGGGGAGCAGGTCACCGATGTCGGGTGCTCGCTGCGGGCGATGCGGGCCGAGTACGTCCGGCGAGTCCGGATGTTCCGTGGCATGCATCGTTTCCTCCCGACCCTGCTGCGCATGGAAGGCGCCCGCGTCGCCGAGATCCCGGTAGGTCATCGGGCGCGTCGCTTCGGCCGGTCGAAGTACGGAATCCGAGATCGCGCCCTGGTCGGCCTCGTGGACTGCCTGGCCGTGCGGTGGATGCAACGACGCGTCGACGTCTATCGGCCGCGCGAGGTGCGCGTCGGCGAGGGCGAAGGGGAGCCTCGCGACGCACTCCCGCCGAGACGCTGGGACGATCCTCGGCCGCGCTAGCCGCCTGCCCGCTTGACGCGATAGCCCCGTGCGACGAGATCCGCTGCGATCCGATCGCGATGGTCTCCCTGGATCTCGATCACCCCGTCTTTGCACGACCCGCCCGTTCCGCAACGACGCTTGAGCTCGGAGGCCAGCTCGCGTAGCGCGGCCGCATCGAGGGGCAGCCCGAACACGGTGGTCACCGGCTTGCCACGGCGTCCCTTCACCTCGCGGCGGATGCGGACGGCGCCGTCCTCGGGAAGCGCCTCCCCACGCGTCGCCGGTTCGCGACGGCTTCGCCGCGGCGTCGGCTTGCGTCCGTCGAGGCGCGCACCGTCCGGACCGATCGAGAAGACCGTGCGATCGTCGTCCGCACCCACCGTGCACCTCCGTCTGGCACCGGCCTGCTCGACACGCCGAGGGCCGCCGGATAAGGTACGGCCCGGTGCGCCGTCTGGCTCGTCACATCGCTCTTCTTCGGTCCGCGATCTCGCGAACGTTTGCGCTCGCGCTCGCGCTCGGCCTGCTGCTCGGCGGGACGACCCTCGTCCCCATGGGCGCGAGCGCGCTCGACGACCCCGCTCTCGCCACCCGCGTCGAGCGACTCGACAATGGACTGGTCGTCCTCCTGCTCGAGGATCGCACGACGCCCGTCGTCTCGTTCCAGGTCTGGGTCCGGGCCGGATCGCGCGACGAGCTTCGCTACACGGGCATCGCACATCTCTTCGAGCACATGATGTTCAAGGGCTCGAAGAACGTCGAGCCGGAGAAGCACGCGCAGTACGTCGAACAGCGCGGCGGGCGGATCAACGCGTTCACGAGCCGGGACGTGACCGTCTACTTCGAGGACGTCCCGCCCGAGGCGCTGCCTCTCGTGATCGAGCTCGAAGCCGAGCGCTTCCGTCACCTCGAGGTGAGCGCCGAGACCCTGGCGAGCGAGCGCGAGGTGGTGCTGGAGGAGCGTCGACTCCGTACGGAGGATCGTCCCGACGGGCGCGCCTTCGAGGCCCTCTTCGCCCTGACATTCACTGCGCACCCCTACCGCTGGCCGGTGATCGGGTGGCGGAGCGATGTCGAGGAGGTCACGCTCGAGGCCTGCCGCGAGTTCTTCGACACCTACTACGCCCCGAACAATCTGGTCGTCTCGGTCTCGGGCAACTTCGACTCCGACGAGGCTCTCGCTCTGGTCCGCCGGACCTTCGGTCCGATGGAGCCCGCCGCTCGGATCCCGCGCAACGTGACGCGCGAGCCCGAGCAGGACGGAGAGCGGCGTCAGGTGGTGCACTTCGAGGTGAATGCGCCGATCCTCGCGGCCGCCTGGCACGCGCCACCCTCGGGACACGCCGACTCCGAGGCGCTCGACGTCCTGTCGGTGATCCTCTCGTCCGGGCGCTCGAGCCGGCTCTACCGCCGGCTGGTCTACGACGAGCAGAAGGCGCTGGCCGCCCAGGGCGCGTACTACGAGCTCGCAGATGCCGGTGTCTTCTACGCCTTCTCCACCGCCCGGCCGGGTGTCCCGATCGCCGAGGTGGAGCAGCTCTTCCTCGAGGAGATCGAGCGGCTTCGTGACGAGCCGGTGAGCGAGGCCGAGCTCGAGAAGGCCCGGCGCAGCCTCGAGGTGTCGTTGGTGGGCGGGCTCGGGACCGCGCATGCGCTCGGCTCCCGGATCGGGCGCGACTGGGTGACCTTCGGTCGGATCCGTCCGATCGAAGAGCGCCTCGAAGCCATCCGTCGCGTGACCGCAGCCGACGTGCAGCGGGTGGCGCGCACCTACCTGCGTCCGGCCAAGCGCAGCGTCGTCCACGTGGTCTCGCCGCCTGCCGAGACCTCGGCCACCACGGACTCGGCGAACGCGGCGGTCGCGCGATGAGGTGGGGGGCGCTGGCGCTCGGCCTGCTCCTCGCGCTCGGGTGCGCGGGCGTCGAGGCCGGACGACCGGCATGGGAGCGGCCGCCCGCCCCGATCCGGGACACCCCGGTCGTTCCGAGCCATCGAATCACGCGGGCGACCCTCGCCAACGGTCTCGAGATCCTGGTGCTCGAGGACCACCGCCTGCCACAGCTCGCCATGGGCGCGACCTTCCGGCGCGGCGCCGCCTCCGAGCCTCCCGAGCGAGCCGGGCTCGCCTCCTTCCTCGCGGACCTCATCGAGCGGGGGGCGGGCGAGCGCGACGCGCTGGCGCTCGCCCGGGCCGTGGACGACCTCGGCGCCAGCTTCTCCGTATCGGCCGACTGGGACTCGATGGGCGTCGGTGTCTCGGGCCTGTCTCGCGACTTCGAGGCGCTCTTTCCGATCCTGGTGGATCTCGTGCGCAGCCCGCGTCTCGATCCTCTCGAAGCGGAGCGCGAGCGCGCGGAGACACTCGCCCAGCTCGAGCGTGCCAAGGATTCACCGCGCACGTTGGCAGCCTGGTACGCGGCGAGGGCGGTCTACGGATCGCACCGGTTCGGAGCGCCGGTCTCGGGCACGCCCGACACCGTCTCGGAGCTCGACGCCGAGCAGGCGCGCCGCTTCTACGAAGAGGTCTTCGTTCCGGGCAACGCCATCCTGTATGCGGTGGGTGATGTCGACGCGGCGGATTTCGTCGAGCGGATCCGCGCGGCGTTCGCGGACTGGCGTGCCTCGCCTCCCATCGGTCCGGGCCCACCGCCGCCCATGCCGGCCCCCGCCGAGCGCCGGGTGGTGATCGTCGATCGCCCCGACCTCGGCCAGGCCCAGATCGTGCTCGGTCACGCCGCGCTCACCCGCACGGATGACCGCCGCATCCCCGCCTCGGTGATGAACACCGTCCTCGGCGGCGGCGGCTTCTCGTCGCGCCTGATGAAACGGATCCGGGCCGAGGAGGGACTCGCCTATGGTGTGTCGTCCTACTTCGACCTGCGGCGGGCGCCCGGTCCCTTCGTCGTGGCGACGGCGACGCGCGTCGACGAGGCGCGACGCGCCATCGATCTCATCCTCGAGGGACTGAACGCGATCGCCGACGACGACCCTCCGGTGGGGGACGAGCTCCGGAACGCCCAGACGTTGGCGGCCGGGCGCTTCGCTCTCGGCCTCGAGACGTCCGACGCAGTGCTCGGCTCGCTCGTCAACCTGGACGTCCACGGACTCCCGCGCGATTCGCTCGACACCTACCGCGCGCGCGTCGCTGCCGTCACGAGCGAGTCCGCGCGCGCCGCTGCACGCGATCTGCTGCATCCCGAGCGCGCTGCCATCGTGGTGGTGGGGCCGGCGGAGACCCTGACGCCGGCCCTCGCCGGCCTCGGTCCCATCGAAGTCGTCGAGCCCTGATCCGGCCGCCAGGCGACCCTCGAATCGGTTGCGCCGCGGGGCCGGAGCGGGGCCCGGGAGCCAAGGCCCGAGTGCGGCGCCCGCGAGACCCTGGCGCCGCTCCAGCGAGCGAAGCTTGGGACCTCGCCTGGGCTCTCCGAGACGCTCCGTTCCGACCCGGCGCGCACCCCCGAGCACGCTCGTTCGGGCCGGGTCGGCCGCTCCCGTCCGACAGATTGACGTCCGACCGGTCGGTCGGTACGCTCCGGTCCGACCGTTCGGTCGGGCTCGCCGGGAGCCTTCGCTCGACCCATGAGCGTCGGCCCATCGGCGCCTCACTCGAACGCGGGCCGCTCGAGCGCGTTCCGCCGGCCGGCGGCGGGCAAACGGCGCCGACGGCGCGGAGGGCCCCGGAGCCTCCAGGAGACCCATGGTGAGCGCAGCCACGGACCCCGACGCCACCCCCGCCCCGCTCGCCGCCCAGACCTCGCGCGAGAAGATCCTCGAGGTGGCCGAGGCACTCTTCGCCAGACGGGGCTACGCGGGGGTGGGGATCCGCGAGGTCGCGGATGCCGCGGGGCTCGGAAAGTCTTCGCTCTTCCATCACTTCCCGAGCAAGCTGGTGCTCTACAGCGAGGTGCTGAACGGTGTGCTGCGGCGCTTCGAGGAGCGCTTCCAGACCGCGCTCGCGCCCGGAGGAACGCCTTCGGAGCGGCTCGACCGCTGGGTGGACGCCTCGATCGACGGGCTCGCCGAACATCCGCCGAGCGCGCGCCTGCTGCTCCGCGCCCTCATCGAGGACGAGGACCTGCCGCCCGAGGCCGACGGTCAGCCCGAGCTCGTGACCGCGAGCCAGCTGATCGAATCGATCCTCGATCAGGGCATCGAGCTGATCCGCGAGGGCGTGGCCGCCGGAGAGTTCCGGCCGGTGTCGGCCGCGCACACCATCCAGACCCTGGTCGGCGCCACCGTGTTCCATTTCGCGTCCGGTGAGTTCGGGGAGGGCCTGATCGGGCATCCCCTGCTCTCGGCCGAAGCCGTGCGACGACGTCGCGAGGAAGTCAAGAACCTGTTGCACCAGGGCCTGGCCGTCCGCGCCCCCGAGATGGCCCGCAAAGGAGAGGCATGAGCAAGCTGATCGAAGAGCACCGAAAGAAGTTCGGCGATTTCGAGGTGGTCGAGTTCGTGGACACGGACGCCATCGAGCGCCTCCGCAGCGAGATCGACGTGGACGTCCCCCTCGAGCTCCACTGGACGTGGAACTACGGGAGCGAGGTCGAGGAGCTCCGCAATCTCTACGAGAAGGGCAAGGTCAACCAGTGGAACGCCGAGACCGACGTCGACTGGTCGGCGCCGTTCTCGAAGGACGACTGGGTGATGACGGCCGAGACCTCGTTGCTGGTGCAGCTCTGCCGCTTCATGGGCAAGGACGAGGCCACCCAGAAGGCCGCCGCCTTCGACGAGCTCAACTACGTGATGTCGCAGCTGCTCCACGGCGAGCAGGCCGCCCTCCAGCTCTGCGGCCAGCAGCCGAATCTCTGCGACAAGATGGACGCCAAGAGGTACGCCGCCAGCCAGGTCGACGACGCGGCCCGGCACATCGAGGTCATGTC